>NZ_VPDK01000004.1:0-151574 GCF_013417725.1 Acinetobacter sp. YH12233 | reverse complement strand
TAATGGAAAAATCTAAAAGGTATGTTTTACCGAAAAAAAGAAGTAGAAACTACCCACGAGTTGTGAAAGGGAAACCACAGAAATACCCAAAAAAATGCCAGTCAATCTCTTAACTGACTGGCATTACTCATTTAGAGGGCTTTTTATTAGATTAGAATCTCCAGTTATAGAACAAGTCAATTGCACGCTCTAAAGACTGACTGGCTTCCAGATATAAACGCTGATTCATTTGATAACGTAAAGTCAGCTTGTTCACTGGGGTAAATACGCCAACCCCATAACGGATATATAAGTCTGGCGTAATATAACCGGTTACAGACACCTGAGTATCATCCCCGGTTCCCTGTGCATCCAGTGCCAGGCCGCTCAGGCCAAAGCTACGACCAATCTGGTTGGTCAAGGCACGCGTACCGCCCAAGCCCAGACTAATCCCTGCGGCTGCAATGGTGTTGTTTACATCAGATCTGAAACCTTCCGCCTGACTTAAACCTGAAGCCCCTTCATTGATACGACCAGTAATCAGGGCATTCAACGCTTCCTGTTCAGACAGACCAGCATCGTTATACACCTGAATGGCAGGACTTGAGGCTGTACCAGTGACACGTACACCCACCGTACTACCTTGAATGGATTTATTGGCATCAATATCTAAAGTTGGATTCGACAGTGGGCCATTAAAACGCGCAATCGCACGGTTCAGATCCAGACTTTGTCCATAGGCTTCAATTTTCACCCGTTGCGATACCCCGATCGCGCCATTGGCACGCATCGCAGATTCCAGACCACGTTGCGTCAGATTGACACGACCTAAGAGTGGAATACGGCTGTCAAAGCCCTGGAAGATCACCTGGTTTCCTAACGACACTGCAACATCTGCGCGAATATCCCATGGACGTGCAGCTTTCAGAATGGCGAGCTGGTCATCTCCCTCACGTACTACGCGTACGTCAGAAGACAAGCCCACCACAGGTTCAGACGCTTCAGGCATTGAAATCAGTGCACGAGGAACATCGACCTTGCCACTCAAGCTCAATTTTTTATTGAACGGATACATATCCAAGGTCAAATCAGGTGTAACCACCGCAGTAATCAGTGGTGCCTGACGAATCAGCAAATTTTCACCCTGAAGTTTAAGCTGTACGCGAGGATCCCCTTTCCAGTCTACAGAGCCAGTTAATTTACCAGCGCCACGACCACTATTAAATGCACCATTAATAGTCGCGGTATTTTGACGGACTGATGAATAGAGCTGCACATTGGTCAGATTGACTGGCAATGAAATCATACTGATCGCCCCGTCCTTAACCCGAATTTCACCTTCAAGTAATGGATCGGTTAACGTTCCACTAATTTTACCTGCATAAGACAAGGTACCATCCAGATTACGCACATCCTGAATGAATGGCTTAAAGACCTTCAGTTGAACCTGGTTAAAGGCAATCTCCCCACGCATTGGTTTATTGTCACGATATGGATCAATAATCACATTGGCATAGCCTGTACCAATATCCGGCGTTTTCACATCCAGACGAATCTGTAGTCCAGCAGCCACGCTTTTTGCGACCAGCCCCACTTCATCATATTTTAAAGTCGAGCCTAAATATTCCGGATCATCAGAAGATAAGCCGATCACCCCATTGCGGGTTACCAGACGTGCATCAATCTTCGGTTTGGCACCTTGTGCCCAAGCTGCCTTGGCATAACCGTTCACTTTACCGGTTAATGCTATGCCTTCTGGCAGGAAGGCACTAAAGTCAGCCAGATCCAGGTTACGAGTAATAAAAGAAGCACTGCCTCGGGTTTTATTGACTCGAATTGGCTGATCAAAGCAGAGCTGGCTTTGCTGGCTCATCCAACAATGAGCGCCGACAAACAGATCCGACTGAGCAGTGTTATAAATCACAGCTGCATTTTGACGCTGCACCAGATGGGTACGCAGTGAGTCAAAATCACCGCGCTGGATCTGGCCTAACCAGTTATTTTGCGCATTAAAACCACCTGCGAGCTGAACAAAAAATTTAGACAGCTTATTTTCAGCCTGAACTTGCAGCACATGCGCGGCGCGCGTTCCAGCTAGTGAAACTTCACCGCGTACAATCTGTCTATTGCCACTACGCAACTGATCCATGGTCGCAGTCAATAAAGTAGGTGTGGTTTGTGAAGTCGGCAACTGACCGCGTACCCGAATCTTGTCTACGCTAAACAGGTTCTTGAAGGCAAAATTATCCACTGCCAGATTTGCAGTTGCTTGTAAACGCGGTTGTGCC
Organism: Acinetobacter sp. YH12233; assembly: GCF_013417725.1. Taxonomy (NCBI): domain Bacteria; kingdom Pseudomonadati; phylum Pseudomonadota; class Gammaproteobacteria; order Moraxellales; family Moraxellaceae; genus Acinetobacter; species Acinetobacter sp. YH12233. The sequence continues at coordinate 149,307 of NZ_VPDK01000004.1, read as the reverse complement.
TGCATATTAATATAGCCTTGTACCCGGCCTCTTAATCCTGGATAAAGCTCATATAATGCCGGTGCATTCACTTTAAGTTGCAGATTCTGTGCATTACCTGTGGCCTGGAGCTGGTTGCTGGCATAAGACAGGAACAGGTTATTGGCTTCAAACTGTTGTGGTACAAAACCACGCTGCTTGGAGTCAATCAATACAGCCAGATTACCCTTACCACGTACCGGTTTATTATTCAACATACCGGCCAGATTTAAGCGTTGAATCTGGACACGCTTCACTGCATCCGACCAGACACCTTGGGTTTGCAGATTACCAGACAATTCACCTTTAAGCTTGGCATTAAAATACTGAGGTTTGAAACGCACCAGAGAGGCATTTACATTCCAGCCAATACCATTTGCCAAGTTCACCTGACCATTGGCATTAATTTTTCCAGCGACACCATCATGACGCAGTTCCTTGATATTCAGCATATCAGGCGTACCTGACAAGCGCAGTTTTAACAATCCTTGACTGGCCTTGATCTGGCTGGCACTTAATGCACCATCATAATTGACCGCATAACTTTTGAATCCGCCGCCTGCTTTTTCATCATGGAACAACAAGGCAATATTACTATTACCTGTCAGGTGAACGGTTTCATTTTGCGCAGCCAGTCGTCCGGTCAGATCTACACCGCTGAGATTAATAATTTGCTGATTCGGGCGTGCATAACCACTGGCTTTTACCCGACCATTCAAGCGGTCAATTGGTGAAGCTGCAGCCAGAGTCTGAGTATTCAGGTTCTGGGCATTTAATACTGCGGACCATCTGAGCTGACGTTTTTCTTCTGGCAGTTCAATTCGTGCATTACCTGTTAGACTGCCGGCCTGTCCATTTCCACTATATTTAAAACTTGGAACATTCAGGATGTTATTTTTCAGGTTCAATTGTGCCTGATACATTCCTGTCGGCAACAGCCCTTCTTCATGCTGAGCAACCTGGGTAGCGACATGAATATTTTGCTGGCCTTCGACCAGTACCAGATCAACATCGCCTGATTCACTTTTTAACCAGCCGATATAAGGCACAGCACGATCAATATTTTTCCAGGCCACATCCAGTAACATCGGTTGAGCTTTATTGTCTTTAACCGGCTTCTGATCCAGCTTGATATTCCAGGTTTCATAGCGGTCAAAATCCACCAGTCCTGTTAGATGCAGGCCATTTTCCAGGTTACCGGTAGAGGCAATATTACCGTCCAGACTTGGTGGCAGAAAGTCCTGCACCACCTGTGGAATTCGCCGATGTTTCGGATCAATCCCATTCATGCGACCTGTCAGATCCCAATCCACCCGATCAGCCCAGCCTACAGTACCCGCCAGGCTTACCGAGCCTTTCATCAGCTGACCATTTAAATCAGTAATATTGAGCTGATTGACCAGATCGGTATACATCACTGCGGTATATTGCCCATTCGGGATATTTTCACCTTCAATATCGGTGCGGACATTCAAATCCAGGCGCTTGGTATTCCCATTAAACTCAGCCACACCATCTTTCGTAAACAGTTTTTGCTCTGTCAGGATTGGCCAGTGATATTGTTTAAACTGGAGTTCACCACGCATAGGTACATTAGGACGCATCGGGTGCAGAACCGCCCAGCCTGTCAGCAAATCTGGAGTGTTGGTCGCGACCCCGGCCTGAATGGTATCCAGTGTACCTCTAGCACGTACTTGAATATCATGAATATTCAGGCTTTCTCTGAGTGAAGGCAGATTTAAAATACCACGTGCATCTAGTGGATACTTGCCTTCAAACTGCATTTTCCCGGTAGCTTCGCGTACTGACAGATAGCCCATATCCATGCGGGAATCTTCGAAATTCAGCTCGGTACCTGACCATAATGCTTCATTCAGTTCGATATTATAAAAATCAACTACATTAGTCTGGGTTTTAATCACCAAGTGATCGAGAAGTAAATGATCAACCCGCAATACAAACGGTAAACGAATAGCATTGAACTTGAATGGCTCATCACTTGGCGGATTTTTATTAATAATCTGTAAATTCAGTACATCTGCTTCAGTCAGATGAATTTCTTTTTTGATAATTGCTCGCCAACCCAGCTTGACATCAGCACGATCAATTTTGACATCGACCGGTTTCAGGGTAACCAGAACATTTTTCAGGATAATCCCGCGCCACAGGTTCCCGCCTTCATATTCATAATGAATGATTTCCTGGCGCTGCATCACCTGATCAAGCAGGAATTTACTGCCTTTATCAGTAGAAAACAGGATCGCCAGTACAGACAGCAGAAAAATAAGAGAAAAAAGAACTGACAATAGAATACTTCTAAAGATACGGCGCTTTTTCGGCACAACTTCAGGTTGTTGCTCTTGTTCTGGCTGTGGTTGGTTCTCGACCATGATCTACCCAAATAACTATTTTTTAATTAATAAATGTTTTATAACTGCGAGCCAATAAAGAAGTGCAGACGAATCGGATAATTGTCATCCGACAGTCCGGTCGCCACATCTAAACGAATTGGGCCAATCGGTGAAGCCCAACGAATACCCAGCCCCGCACCATATTCTGTTGGATTACTAAAATCCTCATTATAGGCATTTCCGGCATCCGCAAATACCGCAGCGCGCCAGCCTTCCCTGAACTGATAATTATACTCCAGTGAAGCCACACCCAAAGCCTGTCCGCCCACTTTAAAGCCTTCAATTTCCGGAGAAAGACTCTTATAGTCGAAACCACGGATACTCTGGTCACCGCCACTAAAATAACGCAGGTTATAGGGTACTTTGGCAAAATCTTCAGTAAAGATATACCCCAGATCCGCACGACCGACAAACTGGTGATCGGCATTTTCACCCAGTGAATAGATAAAACGCCAGCCTGCGTTCACAATCGCCATATCGGCATCAGACAATAGAGCTTCACTGCCCAATTCGACTTTATAGGTCTGCTTAAAACCCTTGGTCGGGTTCACCCGGCGATCACTATCGGTACGGGAAACTTCATAACCCACCAGTAGAGACTGCTGTTCATCTTCAGTATTGAATCTGAACGCTTCCGGAATCTGGCTAAAATCAACCGAACCATCCTGAGTCAGACGATCGAGGCGGTAACGTAGACCGTAAGTTTGTTGCCAGCTGCCACGCGGATTTTTAATAATCCGGTCAGCACCGAGTACCGCGGATTCAATTAGCAGGCCATCACCTTGAGCCACACCATCACGTTCTTCACGCTCATAACCACCTACGATACTGATATAGTCATTAAGTGGATGGTTGTATGGAATATTATAACGGCCATCAATTGACTGACGGATTTGTGACAATTCAAGGTTGGCATCAAATGAGTGACCACGCTTGTTTACGATCGCGCGGCGATATTGTCCACGTAAGCGTGTTCCGGTATCCGTACCATAACCCAGACCAACTTCGGCACTGTTAAGACGGTCTGCATTCAGTGTCACGATCACCGGAATTTTTTTCTCTTCACGAGCCTGAGCCTTTAAACGTTCTTCTTCGTCTTCTTTAGTCTGTTGCTGAACCCGCAAAGTTCTTAAATTTGGATTCTCTGCATCACGACTACCAGCAAACTGATCTTCATCCACCACATCCTGTGTAACTTCCTGATCGGATGCCGGTGCAGCTTTCTTGGCTACACCTATTTCATCTTCTGAAAACTTCTGTTCTTCTATCAGACTCTGAATATCCGGTGCCAGTTCCAGCTCCCGATCAATAGGATCAGGGCGAATCGCATCCACCAGCGTATAGTTAAAATAACGTGAGTTGGTCAGGTTGTTGGCCAGGCTATTTACACGCCAGAAGGTGTAGTCTGCACCATCTTCCCAGGTAACCAGACTTTCCAGCACATCACGATTCAGTGGAAATTCTTTTTCAGGATCACTCATCCTGAACTCTACATTACCCAGTTTATAACGCTCACCTGTTTCAAAGCGCAGGTTCACATCGGCTGTATTTTCGGGTTGGGCAATGCGCACATCATGCAAGCGCCAGTACGCATCAAAATAACCATTATTGCTGGCTGCGGTATTAATCCGGTCTTTGGTTTTTTCATAATCCCCATGGTTAAAGATATCACCTTCTTCCTGTTCCGGTAGAAGACTAATAACCTGGAACTGCGGCTGTTCACCACCTGGGCCACTAAACTCAATATTATGGGTATTGATAATGACCGGCTCATTCGGAGTCACATAGACTCTAACCCGACTGTCAGATAATTTTTCAAATCTGAACTGGGCATTGTAATAACCTACAGCTTGGGCAGCCTGATTGGACAGATTACGGAGTTGCGGTAATGCAGATGAAAAATCTTCAAAGGATTCCTGGGTAAAGCTGGAAAGTTTAGCTTTTACATTATTTCTGAGATTCGTATAACCTTCTGACTGGGCTTTACGATTCAATCCGCCATTGCTTTGCGCAGTGCCATTTCCATTCACAATGACCACATCTGCACTGATCCGAGGCAAACTGGCGGTCATAATCTGGCGAGGTGGACGGATTTTATAAAACAGTCGCTTGAAAATATTCGGACGTTTGTCATTTTCAGGCGTTGTTGGTGCAGGCAATTCGGATAAGGTCGCATCCGACTCATTTCTTTGCACGATGATCTGACTATCGGCCTGAATGGACTGCATAAGCTGATCAACATTCACAGGTGCCTGATTGATTTCAACCAGTTCCTGCTGACTCATATCATTGACTACTGTTTCAGTTTGCGCGGTCTGGCGATAGGCTTGCGCCTCGCGTTTCGCTTCTTCCGCAACCTGATAAATCTCATTGGCCATGCTCTGGTCAATCGTTTGCACCGGCAGGCTTTCTAAATCATCAAACTCAATTGGCTGAAATTCACCCAGAGACGTTCCCATAGTCTGCTGCTCTTGCAGCATTTGCATACTATCTACGGTCGAAGTTTCAGGTTCTAAGGCTTCTTCAACTTTTTCTGTCGCTTCAGCTTCGGTCGTAGCTACCCCTTGTCGAACGGCTTCCTGGGATAACTCTTCGATCATTTCTGCCTGAGAGAGTGCTACCGGAGTTTCCGTCTGCTCAGTTTGTGCCATGCCCTGATGCGATAACATCATGAAAAATATACTCATACATAGCCTGGCTCGGCCATGATACGGTACGAGAGACCCCATACTACGATTCAGCATCGTTTGTTTAAATTTTCTCTTTGCGGGCATAGCAAACTCTAAACGAATACATTCTTTAATTGATTATTTGACCGAAAAAGATAAGCTAAAGAACTTAAATTATTGGGTTTTGCCTTTACATGGACGAAAGTATCTTACATGATTTTTCTCAATGTTTACGTATATCTCACATTTCTTAATAAATCTTAATGTAGCACGTCTTATATGAACAACAATGAACATTTGTTAGCGAGCCGCCGCTTTTTACCCATGTTCCTGACCCAGTTTTTTGGTGCACTGAATGATAATGTTTTTAAACAGGCATTATTACTGGTGATTACCTATGGTTGGATTCAGCAACAATCAGCCAGTATTAGCACACTAAATAACCTTGCCGCATTATTGTTCATTTTGCCTTATTTTATTTTCTCTGCGACGGCAGGCCAGATTGCAGACAAATATGAACGTTCCCAGCTGATTCGCTATCTAAAGATTTTTGAAATTGTGATCATGATTCTGGGGACTGTTGGTTTCCTACTCGGTCATTTATGGATGCTATTGTTCGCCCTGTTTTTAATGGGTACTCAATCCACTTTTTTCGGCCCGATTAAATATGCCATTTTGCCTGAAGTATTAAAACCGGATGAATTGATGTCAGGTAACGCACTATTTCAGTCAGGCACTTCATTAGCGATTTTATTCGGTATGATTCTGGGTGGTGCAGTCATTGCTGCTTCTACAGGCAATCTGATCTGGATCAGCCTGACGGTGTTAAGTATTGCCGTGGTTGGCTATCTCTCCAGTCGTTATATTCTGAAGCAGAGTATTCCAGCACCCGAAATCAATATTGACTGGAACTTTTTCCGGACCAGCTTTCAGACCATTAAATATGCTAAAAGTTTACCGCTGGTTTTTTTAATTCTGCTGGGTAACTCCTGGTACTGGTTTTATGGTGCGACTTATTTGACCCAGATTCCACAGCTTACCTTACAAAACCTGCATGCTTCTGAAAATGTTGCCAGTCTGCTTTTAACCTTTTTCTCTGTCGGGATCGGTTTAGGTTCTTATCTATGCCGTAGATTAGGTGGTACTGAGGTCAATATTAAAATGGTTCCTATTGGCGCTATTGGTCTTGTAGTTTTTGCATTGTATCTGGCAGCAAGTCTTGCCTTTGTCCCGGAACGTACTGGTGCTCTACTTGGCTTGGCAGATTTATTCCAGCAAGGCTGGAGCTATTATCATGTCATGCTGGCAGTAATTTTATTGGGCATTAGTGGCGGTTTTTATATCGTGCCGCTGTATGCCATGATGCAAGCGCATTCTCCCCGCTCACATCGTGCACGTGTGGTTGCAGCAAATAACATCCTGAATGCCGTTTTCATGGTATCTTCTGCTATATTCTCAATTATTATTTTAAGCATTTTAGAGTTTGATCTTAAAATACTTTTCTGTATTACTGCAGTGTTGAGTGGCCTGTTTACTTTATGGCTGCTTTATAGATTGAAATCGATGATCAAAACTGCAAAAGCCCCTTTGGAGGATTAATTCATGCGTCAATATACAGGTGTCGATAAGCTTATTCATTCTTTTGACCAGGCATTACGCAGTCTTGTTCCCGGAACGACTTCCTCACAACGGGAAAATCCAGCCAAACCGGTCGAAACTCAGCTTACCGTAAGTGATGCCCGTCATGTGGCTGGTTTAATGCGTGTGAATCATAGTGGTGAGGTTTGTGCCCAAGCGCTTTATCATGGACAGGCATTAACCGCGAAATTACCAAATGTACGTCGGGAAATGGAACAGGCGGCAATTGAGGAGCAGGATCATCTGGCCTGGTGTGAAGACCGCTTACAAGAACTGGATAGCCATACCAGTTTACTTAATCCGGTCTGGTACGGCCTTTCCTTTGGGATGGGTGCAATTGCCGGCATTGCGGGTGACAAATACAGTCTGGGTTTTGTTGCTGAAACCGAACGCCAAGTGAGTATGCATTTACAGCATCATATTAATCAGCTGCCCGCACAGGATGAACGCTCACGTCGCATTCTGGAACAAATGAATGAAGATGAACTGCATCATCGTGATACAGCTTTGGCTGCAGGCGGTGTAGATTTACCCCTTCCAGTCAAGATTGCTATGACCGGTATTTCCAAGTTAATGACTAAAACCAGTTATTATATTTAAGTATCAAATGAAGCCCTCTTTTTTGAGGGCTTTTTTTATTCTTATGAATTCTTAAACAAGATAACTCATTGATCGTTTTTTGAGTGTAGATCAATCAATTTAACCGCCTATCCAACAGAATATTGATTCACATTTTAATCAAACTCTATTCGTTTATTTAACTGTTATAATCGAACCGGTTTCATCTCGTATTTATTAAAATTCTAGAACGATTGAGACAGGTATAACTATTAAATAGCTATGACCTATTTATCAAAAAAATAATGCTTTAAAGGTGACGTATGGAAACAGGTATTATTCTTGGCATTCTATTCGCAATTATTGTGTTGTTAGTTATTTTTTATAAAAAGAAAAAGTAAATAACAGTTTTTTGGCAAATACAGATCCCCTACTTAGATAAAACTGAAAAATTCATTAGATTAATTTCAGATACAGATTAAATTTTGACTTGTGGATATTGAAGACGGCGATCATATTCAAATGCAGGATGAGACCAGATGTCATGCATCGGGATTTTTACGTCTAGTGCAAGCGGTAATTTTTTGGGATTAAATTCCATCTGGCTTAAATCATTTCCCCATGCAATCAGGTCGACATCCAGGCTGATCTGATGCGATGGTCGAACCCGCCCTGAATCCGTTTCCATTTGCTTTAATAAATCTGTCATATCTTGAACAGAAACTTCACTGTATAGGAGGCAGGCCGCATTCCAGTAATCTGCTCCGATACTATCCCGACATGGAATGAGGTAAATTGGAGAAAACCGGACTTCCCCCAACTCACTGATCCGTTGCTGGGCAGCCTGAAAATGTTGCTGTGGATGACAATTACTCGCCAGTGCTAGGGCGAATATCGTTGCGGTGGCGTTCAAGACGTATCCCTACAGAATTGGCTTGCGCGATAATGGCAGGCTTACGGATCGTAATCATAATCGATTCTACACTTTCAAAGGTAGCAAAAAGCGCGTCTAGTACCAGTTTTGCTGCATGTTCGATCAATTTTGGCTGAGCTTCCTGAATCACCCGCGCTGAAATCTCGCAGATTTCGGCATAATTCAAAGTATCTTCCAGTTCATCTGACTGTGCCGCTTGTTCTAAGTTGGTACGAATGTTTAGATCCAGCATTAAAGGCTGAATGATTTGACGCTCCCAATTAAAGCAGCCGACTACTGTATCGACCTTTAAGCCTTCAATAATAATTGCGTCCATTTTAAAACTCGGAATTTAATATTTACCAATAATCTCCCTAAATCCCTCTTTAATACAGAGGGACTTTCATCACTTCTATTTATTTTGTAATGAAAGCCTCCCTTTCTTAAAGGGAGGACGGGAGGGATTAAATTAGTGCTTTAACAGCAAATTTGGGTCCATAGTCTGAACCATCTGCAAACGCTGATCTGCATAGATATCTGTATACGGCGCCAGAATTCTCATGAAACGGTCGAAATACAGCATTTGCTTGAACAATAAAGCAAAGTCACGTGGGAAACGAATGCCATGACGTTCACCGACTGCTACCATATCCATCATGATATCGTTGAGATCTGCAGGGCTTGAAGTTAATAGATCCTGAGGATCAGCTAACATCACACCACTAAATAAACGTTCAAGATCAGCCGCAAGCACTTTGGTATCAATCTCAACTGCAGTCATACCCATTTTCAGCATATTCTCTGCCATCAGGGTATAATTGGTATGCTGCAAGGCATCCATAAAGGCCATACACGCTGTCCAGACTTCTGGTTTAAGCTGGCCGACAATACCAAAATCAATAAAGCCCACACGACCATCTTCAAGCAGCATCAGATTACCCGCGTGTAAATCAGCATGGAAACTGTTACACATCATCAGGCTGCCAAACCAGGTGTTCATTGCAGTGATGAGAACCTGTGACGGGTCTTTAGCGACCTTTTTCACCACTTCAAAATCAGTCAGTGGCACGCCATATAAACGTTGCATGGTCAGCACACGACGTGTTGAATATTGATGATAAACCTTAGGAGCAGTTGCTGCCTTATTATTGGTGATATTCAGATAATTGACGAAATCATCCAGATTTTGTGCTTCCTCGATGAAGTCAACCTCACGCACCATTCGGGTTTTGATTTCTTCGACAATATCTGCCAATGACGCAAATTTTACTTTCGGCACTGCTTTTTCCAGCAGTTTGGTCGCCCAATGCAATACATTTAAATCGGTATATAGAATTGTTTCCACACCCGGTTTTTGTACTTTAATGACCACATCTTCACCAGAAACCAGCTTGGCCGCATGTACCTGTGCAATGGAAGCAGAAGCCAGTGGTGTTTCCTCAATTGAGGCAAAGATTTCATCCAAGTTTCGGCCAGAAAACTCTGATGCTAGCACTTCCTGGATATAGCTGAATGGCAAGGTCGGTGTTTGATCCAGACAGCCCTGAAACTCTTCCACATATTCACGCGGAAACAGCGACGGCGTACTGGCAATAAACTGACCGAGCTTGATATAGGTTGAGCCTAAAGACTCAAATGTTTCACGCATGAGTTTGGCATTACTTGGCTTTTCAGTGGCATATTTAATGCCGGCCTTCGCCGCAACTACCGCGGTTTCACCCATACGGGCAACCGAACGTATTCCATCTAACCAGATATTTTTTTTCATAATGTCTTAGGAAAAATTAATTACATGCAGTGTAGCAAAAAAATTAAATTTTGCAGGCCTATCTTGCCTGACAGACCGGGCAATCTGTATCTTTTTCGAAACTTAAAATGCGCTGTTTGAAACTCAGACCATCCCAGAGTAGAAGTTTCTGTCTAAGTGGCATTTTACCCAGGCCTAAATAAAGCAATGCATGATGAGCTTGCAAACTCGCCATCACATTTGGCGTAGTCGCCAATACGCCTGAATCTGCACAACGCAAACTGGTATCAGCCTGATGTTCAGGTGGAAACAGGCAGGCATAGCAAGCTGAATCCCCTTCCATCATGAACAGTTGCCCTTGCAAACCAATCGCAGAAGCACTGATTAAAGGCACATTCAGTTTTACACAGCTTTGATTGATCAGATAACGTGTCTCGAACTGATCACATCCATCCAGCACCAGATCTTGATGTTCAATGATACTTTCTGCATTTTCAGTTGTTAAAGCCTGATTAATATATTCAACCTGAACATTCGGATTAATCTGAGCCAGCCTTTTCGCGAGTATTTCTGCCTTATAAAAGCCTAAATCATTTGGCGTAAATGCCAGTTGTCGTTGTAGATTACTCATCTCGATGGTATCAGGATCAATCAGAGTAATTTTGCCTACACCCGCTCGTGCCAGAAGTTCTGCCAAGGCACAACCAATCCCGCCACACCCCACGATACAGATATTAGAAAATTTCAGCTTTTCCTGTGCTTCAATATCCCAACCATCCAGAAGAATCTGGCGACTATATAAGTGCAATTCAGCATCGGTGAGTTCAAACTCTGGGGATATGGCATCCATAGTCGATATAGACAACGTCGTTCCTTGTTTCGAAGATTTTTAAGAAGCATATGCCACAAAAAGTGCATTTACCGAAATTTCAATATGCGGATAAATCTCGAGCAAATTAACTTCTCTGCGCATAAACAGCAAATCAATAAATGGCTTGGCAATACTAGCGCCAAATAGCATATCAGTTAAATGCTCCGTATCAAGCTGATAGTGTCCTAATAAATATGTAATAGTGATATTATGAATGCACTTAACTTGATCTATATGCCACTTAATTTATTCACGTATTACATCTTCCTGGAACCTCGTTCTTCTATTCTTTTATCACCCTGTAACTGAATTTCGATTGTTTAGCACTTCTGTAGCTGCTACCTGCAATTCAGTAGGAAAATGTATCAGTTCAGTGAGACCCTCTGTATCCATTCCCAAATATGATTAAGCTGCTTAAGGAATAGCAATTATCCTCGCTTTCAATAAATAGTATGGAGCATATAGATGAACGAACAAAATCAGCATAATTATCGTGAAAAATTATGGGAACTAATTAAAGATGTGCGTTACACCATGATCAGCCATATGACCGAAAGTCAGGAAATTCATTCTCAGCCAATGACCATGCTCAATTCTGAGCAAATGAATGAAGATCAGAATTTGTATTTCATCATGCGTGACACCAATGATCTGGTGAAAGCTGCCAATACTGGTCGTACTCAGATTGGCCTGTCTTTCGCTAAACCTTCTGATGGTATTTATGTATCAATCAGCGCAAATGCACAGATCAGTACTGACCGTATTTTGATTGAAAAATTATGGAATCCATGGGCAGAAAACTGGTTTGAAGGTAAAGATGATCCTAGCGTGCGTGTACTGATTGCTGAAGCTGAAAGTGCAGAATACTGGAATGTCACCGATAACAAAGTAACGCAGCTATTTAAGGCATTAAAAGGTGGTGTGACTGGCGAAGCTGGGGAACCAGATGCTGAGCACAAAAAAGTTGATCTATAAGTAAATAAGAATTCCACCTTCAATTTAGCCTCTTAATAAGAGGCTAAATTTTTGATTTATTTTATTTAAAAGATGAAATATATTATATTGTAATGACAATTATTTTCTCTGATAAATTCGAACATAAACAAATTAATCGTATAAAAAAGGCCGCAATTGCGACCTTTTCAATATATTTAAATGAATATATTAACTGACCTGTTTAATGCCTTGAATCTTAGCAATTTCCTGTTGTTTAAGCAGATTACGCTGAATTTTACCGCTAGATGTTTTAGGTAAATCACTTACAAACTCAATCTCTTTCGGATAGGCATGTTTAGATAAACGGGAACGCACATAGTTTTGCAATTTCAGCATCAGTTCTTCACTAGCGGCATATTGTGATTTAAGCACTACAAAGGCTTTCACAATTTCGGTACGTTCCGGATCTGGTTTTCCAACCACAGCGGACTCGAGCACCTCTTCACACTCCAGCAAGGTACTCTCTACATCAAAAGGTCCAACTCGATAACCCGAAGTCGTAATGACATCATCCGCACGACCAATGAAATCTATTCCACCATGTTCATTCAGTTTTACGGTATCTCCTGTTAAATAGTACTGTCCCACAAAGGCTTTCCGATTATTACCGCCATAGCCTTCAAACCACATCAAAGGTGAGGCTGAGTAGTCCATGGCCAAAGTACCAATACCACCTTTTTCGACTTCCTGATGCTCTTTATTTAAAACTGCAAAACGATGTCCTGGAATGGCAAAGCCAGCAGAACCGATTTTCTTGTGATGCTCCAGCGCATGATGATTGGCAATCACCATCCCAAGTTCAGTCTGTCCATACTGGTCGTAGATATTCACGTCCATTTCATGATTAAACCACTGAATGACTTCAGGCGTTAATGGCTCACCTGCACTACTGACCACACGTAAACACGAGCTAATCTCAGCATCAAATTTCTCCTTAAAGCCAAAGAACATCCGGAATGCAGTTGGAGAACCAGTCAGGTTATTCACCCGATATTTTTTAATGACTTCAACAGCATTGTCTACACTAAAGGCACGTTCATCCAGAATAATGCTATGCCCCAAACTTAATGGACCTGCAATTCCATAATACAGACCATAAGCCCAACCCGGATCTGCCAGATTCCAGAAAGTATCTTCGTCACGTAAATCTACGGCGTGCAGCATATAGCCTTTAAATGCCAGTAAAGCTTTAAGGGGAACAGGCACTGATTTTGCCAGCCCCGTTGTACCTGAAGTAAACATCATCAGGAAAATGTCACTAAAATGACCTTGAACCGGCTCAAACTCAGTTGGATATTGCTTCAGTTCAGTCCAGAAATCTGCATCCTGATTGATACTTTCAGGCGTTTGATGGACGGTTAAAATATGTGGAATATCCAGATCATTCAGTTTCGCTCGCTGTTCCTGATTGGTAATAATGAGTCGGGTATGTGCGGTATTAATACGATGCTCGATTGCCTTGCTTTCAAAAGCGGTAAATAAAGGCTGATAAATCGCACCAATACGCCAGGTGGCTAGAATGGTAATTAATAATTCTGGGGTTCGTGGGAGCAGTCCGGCAATACAGTCTCCTGCTTGTAAACCCAGTGAGGTCATATAATGAGCCAATTGTCCTGAAGCCTCAGCCAATTGTTCAAAAGTCCAATATTGGGTCTTGCCATTTTTACCTTCCCAGATTAACGCGATCCGGTTTTGTCCCAGAAAACGTCCACAGCATTCTGTATAGGCATTGAGTGAATCTGGCGTTCCTGCCAGATGTTGTTGAACCATAGTGTCAAAATCAAATTCACGATACGCTTGTTCTAGTGTCTTCATCACGACAACCTCTATTCCGTTTATAAACAGACTTTATGTCTGTGTCCGTTGTATTTGTTGTTCTGTCTACCGTCTGCGAATTCCATTGCAATGCCGGTTTTATATAACATGCCCTATTGCTAGGACATGTTAGGTGTCACTCTACTGAGTCACTTTTCGCTTTATCAATAATTGACCATGTTTTATAGACCCTCACAATTTCCATCTCCCTCAAATGAGCTGCAGGATTTGAACAGTCGGCTATTTCATGACTTTTAAACTTTGCTCACTTCCCGGGCAATGACCAGACGCTGAATATCTGATGCACCTTCATAAATCTGGCTCACTCTGACATCACGGTAAATACGTTCAACCGGGAAATCTGAGACATAGCCATAACCGCCATGAATCTGAATCGCATCCGAGCAGACTCGCTCTGCTATAGTCGAAGCAAACAGTTTAGCCATGGACGCTTCTTTTAAGCATGGTAATCCTGCATCTTTAAGCGTTGCTGCATGTAAGACCAGTTGTCTTGCTGCCTCAATCTGGGTGGCCATATCTGCGAGACGGAATGCTACTGCCTGATGCTGCACCAGCTCTACACCAAAAGATTTACGTTCATTGGCATATTCAACAGCAGCATCCAGTGCAGCTCGTGCCATACCTACGGATTGTGCCGCAATCCCGATCCGGCCAGATTCCAGATTAGACAAGGCAATCTTGTAGCCTTCACCTTCTTTTCCGAGCAGGTTCTCAGCCGGAATCCGGCATTGATCAAAAATAATGGTCGCGGTATCGGAACAATGCTGCCCCATTTTTTCTTCCAGATTCGAGACGATATATCCTGGACTATCGGTAGGTACCAAGAAACATGAGATTCCTTTCTTGCCCGCAGATTTATCTGTCACTGCAAATACCAGTGCAATCTGGGCATGCTTACCGGTAGTAATAAACTGCTTGGTGCCATTTAATACCCATTCATCGCCATCACGTTCTGCCTTACATTCTAGTGCGCTGGCATCGGAACCAGCTTGAGGTTCCGTCAGGCAGAAACACCCCAACCATTCACCAGTTGCCAGTTTGGTCAGGTATTTCTGCTTTTGTTTCTCGGTACCATAACGCTGGGTAATCCCGCAAGGTAATGAATTCTGCACACTGACAATGGTCGATATGGCTCCATCTCCAGCAGCGATTTCCTCAAGGGCCAGTACCAGCGACACATAGTCCAGGCCTGCTCCACCCCATTGTTCAGACACGGTCATACCGAGTGCACCGAGTGCACCGAGTTCTTTCAATTCTTGTGCTGGAAATTGAGCCGTTTTATCCCTTAAACCAGCGGTGGGTTTCAGTTTTTGCTGCGAATAGTTTCGCATCATTTCCTGAATCATTTTCTGTTCGTCATTTAAAAGCACTGCGTATATCCCTTACTTATCTTTTAATTTTCCATATAGAGTGAATAAACCTATCTACTCTGACTTTTGTATTTTGCTTCGTTGGCTCGAACTTATTTTGGAGCCATACGGATGGCGCCATCCAGACGAATCACTTCACCGTTCAGATAGCTATTTTCGAAGATATGACCTACTAACTGGGCAAACTCCTGAGGTTTAGCCAGACGCGGCGGAAATGGAACCATCTGCCCCAGAGCATCCTGTACATTTTGCGGCATGCCTTTCAGCATTGGGGTTTCCATAATGCCGGGTGCAATGGTCATGACACGAATCGCTTCACGTGCCAGCTCACGCGCGAGTGGCAGCGTCATCGCAACGACTGCACCTTTAGACGCAGAATAAGCTGTCTGACCAATCTGACCATCAAAGGCTGCAACTGAAGCCGTATTCACGATTACACCGCGCTCCTCTTCATCGGTTTGCAGCTCATACTTCGCGATTAAAGCCGCTGCAAAACGAAGCATATTGAATGTGCCACTTACATTGATATTCAACACTTTCTGGAACATCGCCAGTTCATGGATTCCATTGCGGCCCAGTACCTTGGCAGAAGGTGCAATACCAGCACAGTTCACCAAGCCATTGAGTTGGCCATACTGATTTTCAACATGATTAAAGAAAGCTTCAACCGCCTGCTCATCCGTTACATCCAGTTGTACAAATTCAGCCTGCTCACCCAGTTGCTGTTGTAAGGCATTGCCCTGCTCCTGGTTCATATCCACCAGAATCACTTTTGCATCCTGTTCCACCAGATGAGTCGCTGTGGCTGCACCCAGACCTGATGCACCACCAGTTACCACAATCACTTTTCCCTGAATTTTCATGTTAATGTCCTGTTCCTATTTTTATGACAAGCTACGACTTAATAGGCAGAGTAAACAGAGATTTTATTCTGTACAATTTCCAAATGTTGCATCTTCACTGATGGATTTGGACAATAAAGAAGGGATATCTGACTGGCTATGCATTTACCAGCCTTGGAATATAGTAAGGGAACCATTTCGATTGATCTGGTTCATGAAGCACTGCTGAATGCCAAAGCACAGCATTATGATATTGCTGCGATTTTAACTAAGGCTGCCATTCCATTAGAGATTCTTCATTCCGCTAAAGCACGGGTGTCAGTGGCGCAGTATGCCGCGCTATGGACTGCACTTGCCGATAGCATGAATGACGAATTTTTTGGCATGGACAGCCATCCAATGCGCCGTGGCAGTTTCAAACTCTTGTCAAAAATGCTGTTACAGACCGATACGCTGGAAAAAGCTCTGCAGCAAATCCTGCAATTTTTTAATCTGATTCTGGATGATCTGCACAGCACACTGATGGTCGAAGAAAACTTTGCCTATATCGTGATCTATGACCAGAACCAGACCAAGCGCATGTTTAGTTATGCAACCTATCTAATGCTGATTCATACCCTGCTATGCTGGTTAAGCGGACAGCGGGTTTTACTTAATCAGATTCAACTGAAATGTGCCGCACCACTCGATGATTTTGATTATAAAGTCCGTTTTTGTGAGCAGATTGAATATCAGGCCAGTGAAAACTATATCCAGTTTGATGCAGCCTATTTGCAGCTCCCAGTAAAACAGGATCAAACCTCCTGGTATCAGTTTATTCAACAGACTCCGCATAACCTGCTAGTTCGCTTTAAAAATCCTTATGCGCTAAGTGCACAGATCCGCAAACAGCTTTTAAAAGTACCTCCGGCTGAATGGCTTGAACTGAATGAGCTTGCTTTGAAAATGAATATGTCTGAAGCCACCATGCAACGGCGTCTTAAAAATGAAGGTGTGACTTATCAACAGCTCAAAAATGAAATTCGTCGTGATACAGCCATTGAACTATTAACCCGTACGGATCAAAGTTTGCAGGACATCAGTGATCAGCTTAACTTCCAGGAAGTCAGTGCTTTTCATCGTGCCTTTAAAAAATGGACAGGGGTTAGTCCAGGTGCCTATAGACAAAATATTACTAGATAATTTATATTTAATAAGACTTAAAAACGATTAAAATTTAGCATATAAATTTAAATTTATATTTTCTCAACAGTTATATTTTTCAAGGCTTACAGCCCAAAAATAGAGGACTGAACGGTCATCCATAATGCTTTGCACTCCCTATTAATATAGTTTATTTTTCAATCAATTTTTAGTGCTTCACTTTTGGCTGTACTCCCTTTCCCTCTTTCCTTGTTGAAGGTATTTTCCATGTTAAAGATGACTGATGTTCTTGGACAAAATCTTGTTCAAAACTTCGCCCAGGCTTTAGTTTCTTCGACCGATCTTAATGCAGAGCAATTGAATCAAGGCATCTTGAATGCGTCTGATTCTGCCCTCAAAGATGCTATTGTGCACTTCTTTAACCAGATTGATGCCACTGAAGCTGCGAAATCGCTTGAAATTCCGGCTGAGCGCATCGTTGCATTACAACAAGGTATTGCACTGAAAGATGAACAATATCTTGCTGATACTGCCAAAGTCGTGGCTCTTTGCCTGGCAATGGAAACTGGTAGCCTAGATCAAGTCGAGGTTTATGACTGTCTGCAAGACTACCCAATGTAAGCTATCCAGATTGATAAAATAGTGACTCAAAAAGCGATGCTAATGCATCGCTTTTTTTATGGCACTCGTTATTTATAAAACTTCCTACTGCAAAGACGAATGATTAAAAAAACAGCTTATCAATTTACGCCATACCATTTTTAAAATTTTATCTAAGCAAAACCTTTCTATTCTTTATTTAATAAATTCAAATAAAAACAAATACCTATATTTAAAACTGTTAATTATTTCATTTTTTGATTTGATTATCTTTTTTTCTTTTTTGTGTGCTTATCGATTTATCGATATGAATGTAAAAAATTTAATTCAAGATTGAGATATTCATGAAAAAAACATTAAGAACTTCGGGTCTGACTTTACTCGGTCTTTCTATTTCTTTCTTTACCGGCTTGGCTAACGCAGCGATTCCATCTGAATTAAAATTGGATTATGCCTATTACGCACCGACCAGTCTGGTGGTTAAAGAACAGAAACTGCTAGAAAAAGCTTTGCTAAAAACCAAGATTAAATGGGTATTTAGCCAAGGCAGTAACCGCTCACTCGAATATCTAAATAGCGGTAGCACAGATTTTGCTTCTACTGCAGGTTTAGCGGCAGTGCTTAGCCGCGCCAATGGTAGCCCGATTAAAACGGTTTATATTCAGAGCCAGCCTGAATGGACAGCACTGGTCGTTAATAAAGATTCAAATATCAAATCTCTGAAAGATTTGAAAGGTAAAAAGATTGCTGCCACTAAAGGTACAGATCCTTTCTTATTTACTTTACAAGCCTTAGATACGATTGGTTTGGGCAAACGCGATGTAGAGCTCGTTCATTTACAGCATCCGGATGGTAAGACTGCGTTAGAGCGTAAACAGGTCGATGCCTGGGCAGGCCTTGATCCTTTAATGGCATCTGCGCAGGCACAGTCAGGTGCCAAATTACTATATCGCAATGTCAGTTTTAATTCTTATAGCGTACTGAGCGTAAAAGACCAGTTTGCCAAATCCAGTCCGGAAGCGATTGAAGCAGTGATTAAAGCTTATGAACAGGCACGTCAATGGGCGAAAGCCAATCCCGACAAATTGGCTGAATTACTGGCACGTGAAGCCAAGCTTCCGATTGAAGTCGCCAAGCTTCAACTCAGCCGTACTAATCTGGATCAGAATATTCCAACCACCAAACATACCGGGGCATTACAAAAAGCTGGTCGTATCCTGACGGAAGAAGAACTGGTTCGTAAAGGAACCAATGTCAATCAGGTCGTGACTCAATTATTTGATGCCCGCTATGCTAAAAAGGTTGCAACTAAGTAATGGCTATACCGAAAAGCATCTCGGAACAGTTGAGCGTGGAAGAACAGTCAAAATCCGCTGTGTTACCACGCAGCATTTCGCTGATCAAAGCCCTCACCCTGCCTGTTATTTTTATCGTATTGGTAGAAATACTGGTCCGTAATGGCGTAATCGAACCTTATCTGTTGCCTGCACCGAGTAGCCTGTTTCAGTCCTTTACTGAACTGGCTGAGGGCGATTTATGGCAACACATCTGGACCAGTAGCTGGCGGGTTTTTCTTGGCTTTGGGATTGGTAGTGGATTGGGACTGATCTTTGCGATCCTGGTTGGGCTAAACAGACATGCAGAAGATTTTCTGGAACCAACGTTTTCTGCAATTAAATCCATTCCGAGTCTGGCTTGGATTCCGTTACTTTTACTTTGGTTAGGGATTGATGAATCTTCTAAAATCACCTTGATCGCGATTGGTGCCTTCTTCCCGACATATACCAATACTGTGGCAGCGATTCAGGGTGTGGATCGTAAGCTGATTGAAGTCGCAAAAGTCTATCGCCTGAAATACTGGCAACAGGTTCAGCAGATTGTATTGCCTGCTGCCTCACCGGGAATATTGACTGGCTTAAGGAATAGCCTGAGTTTATCCTGGATGTTTATGATTGCAGCTGAATTGATTGCTGCCACTCAAGGGATTGGTTATCTGCTCAGTGATGGTCGTGAAACTTCACGTCCGGATATTGTGATTATTGCGATTATCCTGTTAGCAGTCCTAGGCAAAATCACCGATAGCATTATGAAATTGTTCGAAACCCGCTTACTGCGCTGGCGAGATGTGATTAAAAAGTCATAATTTATTGAATAAAAGAATTAAAAAAGCGACCTATCCAGGTCGCTTTTTTATTAAATCAAGCTTTAAAAATTAATGTGGCCACTGACCTAAAGTTACCCGGTCATTTCCGCCATAATCTTTCACTGTACGGACCTGTTTATAGCCAGCTTGAGTAAACAGATGGCGGACCGCATCGCCCTGATCATAGCCGTGCTCAAGCACAACCCAGCCATTTACGGTTAGATGCTTTTTAGCTTGCTGAATAATCATCTCAATATCAGCCAGACCATTTTTGTCTGAAACCAGCGCACGTTCCGGCTCAGTCGCCAGATCAGGCATATGCTCATCGTCTGCATCAATATACGGTGGATTAGATACAATCGCATCAAAGAACTGCCGACCAAATGGTTTTAGCCAGGAACCAAGCACAAACTGCACCTGATCTAAATCATGCTGTTCCGCATTATATTTCGCAACTTCCAGTGTGGGTTCATAAATATCCGAAGCGGTAACAGACCAGTTAGGGCGCTCAGACGCCAGTGACAAGGCAATAGCACCGGTACCAGTTCCCAAGTCAACAATTCGTGCATCTTCCGGCAGGTCTAATTTCAGGACTGTTTCGACCAGCACTTCGGTATCCGGGCGTGGTACTAGCGTATCTTTAGTGACTTTTAGATCCAAAGTCCAGAACGGTTGTGAACCTGTGACATAGGCCAATGGCTCACCTGCAGCAATCCTCGCCAGGCTTTCGACATAGGCCTGTTCCTGTTCAGGCGTTAACTGCTGGTCTTTTTTCATTACCAGATCAAAAGCATCAATCTTGGTAATGTGTTCCAACAGCCAGGCATTTTCCTGACGTTCATAACTTTCAGGTTCACCACGTAAAGCCAGTGCTTCTTGAATGTTCATTAGCCACCATTCTGCTGTGCAAGCATGGCCAACTGATCGGCCTGATATTCACGATGCAGACTGTCTAATAGCTCAGTCAGATCACCTTCCATCACGGCATCCAGCTTATATAAAGTCAGGTTAATACGGTGATCGGTCATACGACCTTGTGGATAGTTATAGGTGCGAATACGTTCTGAACGGTCACCCGAACCGACCAGGTCACGGCGCATTTCAGAAGTCGCTGCATCTGCTGCGGCACGTTTGGCATTTTCCAGACGTGAAACCAATAAAGCCATCGCTTTGGCTTTGTTTTTATGCTGTGAACGTTCATCCTGACATTCCACCACAGTACCGGTTGGAATGTGCGTAATACGCACCGCAGAGTCAGTTTTGTTAATGTGCTGACCACCAGCACCTGATGCGCGGTAAGTGTCGATACGTAGGTCAGCCGGGCTAATGTCGACTGAAGTATCTACATCCACTTCTGGAAGAATTGCTACAGTACATGCTGAAGTATGTACACGACCTTGCGATTCTGTCGCAGGCACACGTTGTACACGGTGTGCTCCACTTTCAAATTTCAGGCGACCATATACCCCTTCACCATTCACCAGGCAGATGACTTCTTTATAGCCACCATGCTCACCTTCATTTTCAGACAGGATTTCAATACGCCAACCTTGAGATTCCGCATATTTGCTATACATACGGAATAAATCACCCGAGAAAATCGCAGCTTCGTCACCACCTGTTCCGGCACGAATTTCCAAATAAGCAGAGTTGGCATCATTCGGATCTTTTGGAATCATCAGGATATTCAAATCAGCCTCAAGCTGTTCGATCAGGGCTTTATTTTCCTTAATCTCTTCCTGCGCCATTTCCTTAAAGTCAGGATCAGACAGCATGGCTTGCGCAGTTTCAATATCTTCTTCAGCCTGTTTGTACTTGGTCCAAACGTTGGTAATCTCGGTTAAATCATTATGCTCACGTGATAACTGGCGAAAACGCTTGTTGTCCGAAATCACTTCAACATCTGCCAATAACGCAGTCAGTTCTTCATGACGGTCAGAGAGTTGGTCTAATCGTAAACGTAACGATTCTTTCATTTTCTAAAAAATCTCAAACATAAGGCTGTGACTAAACTAAACAGTGATTTAGCACAGCGAAATCAAAAAATTGCGCCTAGTTTAACGATTCTCTGGGTCAATGAACATCATTATTCAGTAAGTCAGTGTTTAGATGCAGCGATGTCACCGCCATTTGTTAACAAATATAAATAAAATCTTCAGTTTTGGATTTTTTCTGCTCAATTCGATCCTTATTTATTTCTCATTTTACAAATTGGCAAATAAACACATTAAATATGGAGGTAGATCTTCACATTCTTTTGGGCATGATTTGTTACATTTTCTGCGTCGAAACACACTAACATATGAAAGTCCTATCAGGGACACGGAGTTACAACATGAAACTCAATGCAATTTTACTGAGTGCTGCAATGGCTGCAGGCTCAATGATGACAGTGAGTGCGCATGCAGACAGTACTGCACGTGTGGCAGCAGCAAGTGCTTTAGGTAGCGTTGCTGGTACTGCACTGGGCAAAAACATGGGGGGCAACACTGGCGCAACAATTGGTGCTGCATTAGGTGGTGCAGGTGGTGCTGCTGTTGCAAGTAACAAGAAAAACCGTACCTCATCTGCAATTGGTGGTGCTTTAGGTGGTGGTGCTGGTTATACCGTAGGTAAAAACATGGGCGGTTCTAATGGCGGTTACATCGGTTCAGCACTCGGTGCTGCGGGTGGTGCAGCATTAGGTAATAAAATTTCTAAAGATAAAGCAGCCGATCGTGCCAAAGCGAATCGTGCTAAACACTGGAAAAAACGTCACCGTTAATTTCTTGCCCTTAGGCTCTTTAAATTCGACGCTACATTTAACATTAAAAGCACCTGTTTGGGTGCTTTTTTTATTATGCGTTCAACGTATTCAAATTCATGTAATACATCAACTTATTCGAACAAGATCATGAATAAATTAAGGAGATAAAAATCACAATTCGCCAACACTGCCTCCATGCTATTTGACGGTTGCTAGATTAAATTTATCTCATCAACAAATACAGCTAGATATATAAAAGGTGTACTCATGAATTACAAATCTCTAATGATCGCTGTCGTAGCAACCTCAGCCATGGGTATGACAGCCGCCAATGCCGGAAATACAACGAATACGGCTTTAGCTTCTGCTTTGGGTGGTGTCGTTGGTGCCGCAGTGGGCAATAAAATGGGTGGTACAACTGGTGCAACAATCGGTTCTGCGATTGGCGGTGGTGCTGGTGCCGCAGTAGCAGCGAATAAACGTGACCGTAATGGTGCGATTATCGGCGGTGCTTTAGGTGGTGGTGCCGGTTATGCCGTAGGTAAAAACATGGCGGGTTCTAATGGCGGCTTAATTGGTGCTGCATTAGGTTCTGCTGGTGGTTCTGCCCTTGGTAAAAAAGTCAGCGAAGACCGTCGTTATGATGACCGTTATGACCGTCGCTATAGTTCAAAAAACTATCGTACTAGCAACTACCGTTATAACCACCGTCGCTAAGATTTCCTCTAATCACTTTTCCTCCTTGAATAAGCATCTTCGGATGCTTATTTTTTTGCCTGTTATTTTGGTTTACATATATATCGATTTTTTTCGATATACAAATACAATGCAAAGTCGTATGCTCTTAGTCATGTTTATTCAAGAGTAATATTATGCGTACGCTTACCGATACCCAGTTCTCTATTCTCGAACTGGTTCCAGTTCGTGACGATAAGACCATTCAATTCTCCCTGCAACATGCGTTGGAATTGGCCCAGACCGCAGAACGTCTAGGTTATAGCCGGATGTGGCTGGCCGAGCATCATAATATGGATGGTATTGCCAGCTCAGCGACTGCCGTTCTCTTAGGCTATTTACTGGCAAATACCAATAGCATCAAACTTGGCTCTGGCGGCATTATGTTGCCAAACCATGCACCCTTGGTAGTAGCAGAACAGTTCGGTACATTAGCGACTTTATATCCAGATCGTATTGAGCTGGGTCTAGGCCGTGCTCCTGGTACCGATCAAATGACCATGCGTGCTTTACGTCGTGGCCGTCAAGAAACTGAAGATCAGTTCCCGCAGGATGTTTTAGAAATTCTGCAATACTTTAAAGATCCGATTCCAGGCCAACGCATTGTGGCAACTCCAGGCCAAAGCACACACGTACCTGTGTGGTTATTAGGTTCGAGCCTGTTTAGCGCACAACTGGCAGCAAAACTTGGTCTACCCTATTCTTTTGCATCTCACTTTGCTCCGCGTATGCTTGGTCAAGCGATTCAATTGTATCGGGACAATTTCGAACCGTCTGAATATCTGGATCGTCCTTATGTTTCTATGGGCGTACCGACTTGTGTCGCAGATACAGATGAAGAAGCTGAATATCTGGCAACAAGTGCTTACCAGCGTGTCCTTGCCCTGATTCGCGGTCAAAGCCTGAAATTGAAAGCGCCGATTGATTCTATGGAAGGACTCTGGTCACCACCTGAAAAAATGTCTGTCGACAATTTCTTTGCCATGGCGCAAGTGGGTTCCAAAGAAACTGTTAAAGCCGGTTTGGAAGCACTCATAGCAAAATATGATGTAGATGAGTTTATCTTCACCTGTGACATCTATGACACAGAGAAACGTCTGCATAATTTTGAATTGCTGATGCAGATCAAAAACGGGCAATAATGCTGTCTTGCTTTGCCTAATTTATTCTGATCTATATACCCACTCTTAGGAATGGGTATATTTTTTAAAACTTTGTTTGAAAATTTTAAGTCTCCAAATAGATAAATCCATGTCTAAGATGGATCTCCTGCGCTTTAATACATCTATGTCTCATTAAAAATACAATAGAAAAAAGAATGACTGTCTAAGTTAAATTTTGAACTTTACCGCTCTAGGGCTTTTGTTAATATCTATAACAAAGCAAATAAGACCAATTATTAAATAATTTCAAGGAAAAACAATGTCCACCAAGCAGGATGCATACGCGGGTATATTTGAGAATCGTCCCGAAAATTTCCAGCATTTTACTGGCATTAAAATGCCCTCTTCCCAGCTCGCTGAACTTGACTGTGCCGGAAAAGATATTGCGATTATCGGTACGGATCAATTTACCGTAAGCCAGCTCAACAAGATTAGCCAGCAAGCTCACTCAGTAAAAGTTTTTCAGATTAATCCGCAATTTGTATTGCCAGGTACTGAACGTGGTTTGCAGCGGTTATTAAATCACCCCTTAATCATTAAAAATCGACGCCTATTTAATAACCGCATTAAAAGCATTTTATCATTACGTTATCTAGAAAATCAGGTACAAAATTTATGGCTCAGACGCCAGCTCATGCCAAATCTTGCAGCCGCATCCAAAGTTTATCTTAAATCAGATCACTATTATGCTGCTCTGCAACGTGAAAATTGCCAGCTGATTACCTGGCCTATTGCAAAAATTTCCGAAAATAGTATTCATTGTATTAATGGAGATGAACATCAGGTTGAGCTAATTGTGCATACTTTTCAATCAGCAAGTTAATCTGTTTTTAGCACATAAGATTAAAAATTCGGAGTGTATTTGGAAAAATTTAGCTCTGCAAAATTGAATTTTTGATTTCATTGAATAGCAAAAAAGTTTAAAAAACAATCACTGCATTTTTTATTAAAATATTGAATATTTCAACAACTTATAATATTCATATTTTATTTCTATGAAAGCAGTATTTTTATTAATTTTTATCTATAAATCAGAGCCAAACTGAAGTCTGGCTCTGAATTCTTTTTAGCCAATTCGACGTTTTAGTCCTGTCATCTGTAAGACACGCGTTGAGATTTCTTCAATCGACATTTCCGAAACATTCAGGTACTTTATCCCTTCCGAAATATAGATGCCTTCAATTGCACGCAGTTCCATCTGACACTGGCTAAAGCTGGCATAACGGCTGTTGGCCTTACGTTCTGTACGAATTGCAACCAGACGTTCTGCATCAATCATCAAGCCAAAAAGCTTGTTTTTATGCGGTCTTAGCACTGCTGGCAGGCGGTTATCGTCCAGATCTTCTTCAGTTAGCGGATAGTTCGCTACACGAATTCCAAATTGCAGAGACAAATAAATTGAGGTTGGAGTCTTACCGGAACGCGATACGCCAATCAGGATCAGATCAGCCTTATCATAGTGACGCGTACGCGCACCATCATCATTGTCGAGCGCAAAATGTACGGCATCAATACGTGCCTTATAAGACTCAGAATCGGTCACCGCATGGGTCTGACCGACTAAAGTCGTAGGTTCAGTACCAAGCTCTTCTGATAATTTACTGATAAGCCCTTCAAAAACATCAAGATTTACTGCATTTGCAGTATTAATAATTTCACGCACATAGGGATCCACCAACGTATCGAAAACCAAAGGTTTTTGACCGTCTTTTTGGGCACGTTCATTGATCTCTGTGACCACATTCATGGCCGCTTCTTCAGAGCTAATATAAGGGATAATATGAATGTCAAAATCCACATGCGGAAACTGCGCTAACAGTGAGTGGCCAAGGGTTTCAGCAGTAATGGCAGTACCATCGGAAATAAAAAACACACTCCGCTGAATTTGTTTACCTTCTGACATTAAAATTCTCCTCAAACATTTGTCTTAGTACTATATAATCTTTATAGTAAACCGATCTTACATGACTGTCGCTTAGTAAAATCAAAAACCTAGAAGATTTGCTATACTCTCATGCCAAGATAGTGATTAATACTGCAAAAGTGGAGTAACAACTTTGGAAGCGCGCGTAATTGGTCTAGAAAAATTAGGGAAGCACGATGTTGAGCTTGTAGGTGGGAAAAACTCATCTCTGGGCGAAATGATCAGCCACTTATCTAATGCTGGTGTATCAGTACCAGGTGGCTTCGCAACAACAGCTGCTGCTTATCGTGAATTTCTCGAGCAAAGTGGCCTAAACGCTAAAATCAATGCAGAGCTTGCTGCACTTAACGTTGATGACGTCAATGCACTTGCTGAAACTGGTGCAAAGATTCGTCAATGGATTGTGGAAACTCCACTTACTGCTGAACTGGAAAAGGAAATTCGTGCAGCTTTTGCAGAACTTTCAAACGGCAACCCTGACATCGCGGTTGCCGTTCGTTCATCTGCGACTGCAGAAGACTTACCTGATGCTTCTTTCGCAGGTCAGCAAGAAACCTTCCTGAACATTCGTGGTATCGATAACGTTCTGATCGCGATCAAAGAAGTGTTTGCATCTTTGTACAATGACCGCGCGATCTCTTACCGTGTACACCAAAACTTTGCGCATGACGTGGTTGCTCTTTCTGCAGGCGTACAACGTATGGTTCGCTCAGAAACTGGTGCTGCTGGTGTAATGTTCACTCTAGATACTGAATCAGGCTTCCGTGATGCAGTATTCATTACAGCTTCTTATGGCTTGGGTGAAATGGTAGTTCAGGGTGCAGTAAACCCGGATGAATTCTATATTTCAAAACCGCTTCTAAATGCAGGCAAACACGCTGTACTGCGCCGTAACTTAGGTTCTAAACACCAGAAAATGATTTATGGTGAAGAAGCCGCTGCGGGTAAATCAGTTGTTGTAGTTGATGTAGAAAAAGCGGATCGTCAACAATTTGCATTGAACGATCATGAACTGCAAGAATTGGCTAAGCAAGCACTGATCATTGAAAACCACTACGGTTCTCCAATGGACATCGAGTGGGCGAAAGACGGTGATGACGGCAAAATCTACATCGTTCAGGCGCGTCCTGAAACTGTGAAGAGCCGTGAAAATGTCGGCACGATGGAACGCTACCTGTTAAAACAACGTGGTACTGTAATCTGTGAAGGCCGTTCAATTGGTCAACGTATCGGTTCTGGTAAAGTCCGCATCGTAACTTCAATTAAAGAAATGGACAAAGTACAAGACGGTGATGTACTTGTATCTGATATGACTGACCCGGATTGGGAACCAGTAATGAAACGTGCTGCTGCGATTGTAACTAACCGTGGTGGTCGTACTTGTCACGCTGCGATCATCGCACGTGAACTTGGGGTTCCAGCTATCGTAGGTTGTGGTAATGCAACCGAAGTCCTGGTTGACGGCCAGGAAGTGACTGTATCTTGTGCTGAAGGTGATACTGGTTTCATCTACGAAGGTGCGCTTGATTTCGAAATCCAAACCAACTCTATCGAATCTATGCCAAAACTTCCGTTCAAAATCATGATGAACGTAGGTAACCCGGATCGTGCATTTGACTTCGCGCAAATTCCGAACGAAGGTATTGGTCTTGCTCGGCTAGAGTTCATCATCAACCGTATGATCGGTGTGCATCCTAAAGCATTATTGAACATCGATAGTCTGCCACGTGAAACTCGTGCTGCTGTACTTGCTCGTACTGCAGGTTATGCATCTCCAATCGAATTCTATGTAGAAAAACTGGTTGAAGGTATCTCTACTCTTGCTGCTGCGTTCGCTGACAAACCAGTGATCGTACGTATGTCTGACTTCAAGTCAAACGAATACGCTAACCTGATCGGCGGTAAACTGTACGAACCTGAAGAAGAAAACCCAATGTTGGGCTTCCGTGGTGCAAGTCGTTATGTATCTGACAACTTCCGTGACTGCTTCGAACTTGAATGCCGTGCACTGAAAAA
Source organism: Acinetobacter sp. YH12233 (assembly GCF_013417725.1). Classification (NCBI taxonomy): domain Bacteria; kingdom Pseudomonadati; phylum Pseudomonadota; class Gammaproteobacteria; order Moraxellales; family Moraxellaceae; genus Acinetobacter; species Acinetobacter sp. YH12233. The sequence continues at coordinate 120,968 of NZ_VPDK01000004.1, read as the reverse complement.
AGTTCGTGACGAAATGGGTCTGACTAACGTTCAAATCATGATCCCGTTCGTACGTACTGTTGCTGAAGCTAAACGTGTTATTGAGCTATTAGGTCAAAACGGTCTGAAACGTGGTGAAAATGGTCTTAAAGTGATCATGATGTGTGAATTGCCAACTAACGCTTTGTTAGCTGAACAGTTCCTTGAACACTTCGATGGTTTCTCTATCGGTTCAAATGACTTGACTCAGTTAACGCTTGGTCTTGACCGTGACTCTGGTATCGTTTCTCACCTATTTGATGAACGTGATCCAGCAGTAAAAGCGCTTCTTTCTATGGCCATCCATGCTTGCCGTAAAGCCGGTAAATATGTAGGTATCTGTGGCCAAGGTCCTTCTGACCACCCAGATCTTGCACAATGGCTGATGGAACAAGGTATTGAATCTGTATCTCTTAACCCAGACTCAGTATTGGATACCTGGTTCTTCCTATCTGAAGAGAAAGCTCAAAAAGCTTAATTAACTCTTTAAAAAAAGACCCTTTCATAGGGTCTTTTTTTATGTTCTCAATATTACCTAGATATTAGACCTCTTGCGAAAGTATTATTTTTGACTATTTTAGACTTTGATATTTATTTAAAAATCAACGTTTATCACTGATTAAATTTTGACTAACGCAAGAGGTCTATTATCTTAATTATATTTATAGTTAAGTGATTAATTATATGTTTTTTGATTTAACAGAAATCAAATTATTTATATAAGCATAAGCTTCTTAGTGCAATGACAAACAAACACCAACAAACATCATGATAAAAAATTGCATAATTAAATTTAAGTGAATTTTCACATCTTGATAGCAAAATCATCAATCCTTGCTACACTGTCTCAATTATGGAGGAATTTGGTGATGAACATTCTTGAAAATCCTAAACTTATCCATATATTACACTTATATTCTTTTATTTGTTTTCAGCCTGAAAATACTTAAACTCCTAGTTCAATTTTTGTCTAAATTTATATTTTTGAGATTCAGTTTATATGCAGATTTACTTGGCACGAAATAATCAACAAGCTGGCCCATATACGCTCGAGCAATTAAATCAGATGCTTGCCAACCAACAGGTACTTCTGACTGATTTGGCTTGGCATCAAGGTATGACCGAATGGAAAGCTTTAGGTGAACTCACCCAAGGGAAACTGATCTATCAGCCTGAAGGCTATGTAGCACCAGAAATGCCAGCGACACCTGCCTATCAGGCTCCACAGAACGCAAATGAGTTAAGTACAGACCATCTTCGTGCCCGCAGCTCTCAAAATGTTGCAGCAAAAAAAGAACTGGCGAGTATTCCAAGCCGTATTTTAGCCAAGATTGTGGATCTGCTTTTATGGCTGCCTGCGACGTTTATTTTGACCGCATTTTTTACTCCTGAACAGGAAACCCAATTCGCACAACTGAACCAGGAATTTATGAATGTGATGTTAAGTAGTGATGCTGACCCTGCTTTGGCACAGCAGCTACAGACTCAGATGTTTGACATGTTTTCACAGCAGGCATGGATTGCGACTGCAATTTACCTGGTGATCATGCTCGCTATTCAGGCTTTTCTGATTGCCAAATCGGGTCAAAGTATCGGTAAAAAACTGACTAAAATTAAGATCGTAGATGCTGAGACTGGTGAAAAAACCAGCTTGATGCGTGCCTTCACTATTCGCAGTGTGTTCTTTATTTTCCTGAATATTATCTTCATGCCACTCAGCACAATCATTGACTGGGCGTTCGGTTTAGGGCAAAAACGTCAAACCGTGCACGATAAACTGGCAAAAACTCAAGTCGTTAAACAATAATTAGTTATGCCATAAAATGGGATGTTTTGGCATCCCATTTTCCTACATAACTTTGAAATTACAATAAAATTCCTATAAATATTCTTGAAACTCGACCGACAAAATCGGTTTTTATTACAGTCATTTAAAGCACCTTTATATATAGCTTAGTTTGGCAATATCAGGCATAATGCCCTACAACGTAGCGGTGTATTATGATTAGAAGGGTGTTTTGTAAAAAAACGGCCTCTTTTATCATGCGACACTTTAATCGCTATCCCATATTAAATTAGGGAATGGGACTCTTCACCGAGGTTGTAAAATGAGACAAACGATTTTAGCTGTATTGTCTTTATCAACGATGGCTGCACTTTTAACAGGGTGTGGTGGTGATCTAGTACTTCTGAACTCTAAGGGTCCAGTTGCTGAAGGCCAAAGTAGCCTGATGATGACTGCGATTTACTTAATGCTATTGGTGGTAATTCCATCAATTATCATGGCATTATGGTTCGGTTGGAAATATCGCGCATCGAATAAAGACGCAGACTATAAACCTACATGGGCACACTCTACTGCGATTGAAATTGTAGTTTGGGGTATCCCTGTCATTATTATTGGTATTTTAGCTTGGTTAACTTGGTGGGGTTCCCACAAGTACGACCCATACCGCCCACTTGAGGCAGATAAAGCACCATTAACAGTTCAGGTTATTGCTGAACAGTTCAAATGGATCTTCATCTACCCAGAACAAAACATTGCGACTGTAAACGAAATTCGCTTCCCAGAGAAAACTCCGGTAAGTCTTCGTTTGACTTCTAACTTCACGATGAACTCATTCTTCATCCCTGCGTTAAGTGGTCAGATCTATGCAATGGCGGGTATGCAAACTCACCTGAACTTAATGGCAGACGAAACTAGCCCAGCTGAAGGCTACCGCGGTTTCTCTTCTAACTATTCAGGCTATGGCTTCTCACAAATGCGCTTCCGTGCACATGCTGTGACTGATGCTCAGTTTGCTGAATGGGTAGCTGCAGTTAAAGCAGGTAACGGTACTTCAGTAAATCCAGAAGCAGTTCAAAAAACTGTTTTAGACCAAGCTGAATTTGCAAGCTTGCGTGACGGTAACCGTGGTAAACACCAAATCGAAGCGATTATTGCAAAAGCTACGACTCCTGAAGAGAAGGCTGCTGCTGAAGCAATGAAGCCTTACCCAACTAAGCCACATCCAGTGACTTACTACTCTTCTGTTGAGCAAGGTTTGTTTGAATCTGTGATCAATAACTACATGAGTAACTATCACGGTGCTGATCACTCAGCGTCTTCTGTTGCTCACCAGGAAGCAGCTGCTTCTGAAGCACATGTAGATGTTGAACATGCGACTGCTTCTCAAGGAGAATAATTCATGAGCTTCTTAGGTAAGTTAGGTCCAGATGCAATTCCGTACGATCCAATCGTACTGGTAACTGTTGCAATGATGATCTTAGGTGGTATCGCAGTTGTTGCAGGTATTACCTACTTCAAAAAATGGGGCTACCTGTGGAACGAATGGTTCACATCTGTAGACCATAAAAAAATTGGTATCATGTATATCTTTGTATCAGTGATCATGCTGGTACGTGGTTTCGCCGATGCGATTATGATGCGTCTTCAGCAGTTCCTTGCAAAAGGTGGCGGCGAAGGCTACTTGCACCCAGAACACTATGACCAGATCTTCACCGCACACGGTGTGATCATGATCTTCTTCGTGGCAATGGGTCTTGTTGTTGGCTTAATGAACATCTCTGTACCGCTTCAAATCGGTGCACGTGACGTTGCATTCCCATTATTGAACTCTTTAAGCTTCTGGCTGTTCGCTGGTGCTGCGGGTCTGATGATGGCTTCACTTGCGATTGGTGAATTCGCTGCGACTGGTTGGATGGCTTATCCTCCACTATCAGGCATTGAATACTCTCCTGGCGTCGGTGTGGATTACTACATCTGGGCACTGCAGATTTCAGGTCTGGGTACGCTATTAACGGGTGTTAACTTCTTCGTTACCATCATCAAAATGCGTGCGCCTGGCATGAAACTGATGGAAATGCCAATCTTTACCTGGACATCTTTATGTACAGCAGTATTGATTATCGCAGCATTCCCAGTGTTGACTGCTACTATTGCAATGCTGTCTCTTGACCGTTACTTCGGCTTCCACTTCTTCACAAACGAGCTAGGCGGTAGCCCAATGCTTTATGTGAACTTGATTTGGACTTGGGGTCACCCAGAAGTATACATTCTGGTATTGCCAGCATTTGGTATTTACTCTGAAGTTGTATCGACTTTCGCTCGTAAAGCATTGTTCGGTTATAAATCAATGGTGTATGCAACAGTTGCAATTACAGTATTGTCATTCGTTGTATGGGTTCACCACTTCTTTACCATGGGTGCAGGTGCCAACGTTAACGCGTTCTTCGGTATCATGACCATGATTATTGCGATTCCTACTGGTGTGAAAATCTTCTCTTGGTTGTTCACCATGTACAAGGGTCGTATCGTTTACACTACCCCAATGCTATGGACACTTGGCTTCCTTGTGACTTTTGGTATCGGTGGTTTAACAGGTGTATTGATGGCAGTTCCACCAGCGGACTTCCTGGTACATAACTCTTTATTCCTGATCGCTCACTTCCATAACGTAATTATTGGTGGTGTAGTATTCGCGATGTTCGCGGGTATCATCTTCTACTGGCCGAAAATGTTTGGTTGGAGACTGAATGAGACTTGGGGTAAAGCAGCATTCTGGTTCTGGTTCTTCGGTTTCTACTTTGCATTCATGCCACTTTATATCCTTGGTTTCATGGGTATGACTCGTCGTCTGAATACATTTGATAACCCAGACTGGGATCCGTATGTAAACATCGCAATGTTCGGTGCAGTTCTTGTAGCACTTGGTATTGTATGTTTCATCATGCAAATCGTTGTTGGTTTCCTACAACGCGATCAACGTCTAGATTTGACTGGCGATCCATGGGATGGTCGTACACTTGAATGGTCTACATCTTCTCCTGCTCCGTTCTATAACTTTGCTCATCTTCCAAAGATCAATGGTATTGATACTTTCTGGGTCGAGAAAGAAAACGGTGTTGCTTATGCAAAACCTACGAAGTACGAAGATATCCATATGCCGACTAACCGTGCTGCTGGTTTCATTATCGCAATGTTCATTACTGTTATGGGCTTCGCGTTAATCTGGCACATCTGGTGGTTAGTAGCGGTTACTTTCGTAGCAGCTATCATCAGCTTCATCGTGTCTTCTTTCACCAAGAAAGTGGATTACTATGTTCCTGCTGCTGAAGTTGAGCGTATTGAAGGTGAACGTTATGCGATCCTTGAAAAACACTTGAAGAAGGACTAAGACCATGGCTGAAGTACTTCATCACGATAACCACGGACACGATGAGCATCATCATCACGATGATACTGACATCACTGTCTTTGGTTTCTGGACTTACTTGATGAGTGACCTTATCCTTTTCGGTACACTCTTCATTGCATTCGCTGTTTTAAGTAGCCACGTTCCATTAGGCACTCCAAGCGCGCGTGATCTGTTTGGTGATTCATTAGGCTTCGTTTTAACTGAAACGTTTGCCCTTTTGATCTCTTCCGTAACTTTTGGTTTTGCCGTTCTAGCTGCCTACAAGAAAAACGTTAGTCAGGTTCTTACCTGGTTAGCGATCACTTGGTTATTTGGTGCTGCCTTCATCGGTATGGAACTTTATGAGTTCAATCATTTAGTTCATGCTGGTCATGGCCCTAGCACTTCTGCGTTCCTGTCTTCGTTCTTTACGCTGGTAGGTACGCACGGTATCCACGTGACTTCAGGTTTGGTATGGATGATCGTGTTAATGATTCAAATCAAGAAATATGGTTTGACTCTGCCTAACACTCGTCGTCTTGCGTGCCTAAGCTTGTTCTGGCACTTCCTTGACATCGTATGGATCTGTGTATTCAGCGTAGTTTACTTGATGGGAGTTCTATAATGAGTCATGATCACAACGCTGCTGGCGAATCACACGGTAACATGAAGCAATATACTGTTGGCTTCATCCTGTCTGTTGTCCTTACTGTAATTCCATTCGGTATGGTCATGGCAGGTGGTTTTAGCCGCGGTATCTTGATTACTGCTATTGCAATTACTGCAGTCGCTCAGATTCTTGTGCAATTAATTTACTTCTTGCACATGAACTCTTCTTCAGAGCAACGCTGGAACGTAATTGCATTTGTGTATACCATCTTAACCATCGCTATTCTTTTAGTGGGTTCTGTATGGATCATGAACTACCTACACTACAACATGATGATCTAAACTGGTTGTCATGCTGAAAAAGTATTTATTCCTGACTAAGCCAGGAATTCTCTTCGGTAACTTTGTTACCACTTTGGGTGGCTACTTCGTAGCCACTCAAGGTTCTGTAGATTTCCTTCTCCTGCTTCTTACTCTTATTGGTACTACTCTCGTAGTGGCATCAGGATGCGTGGTCAATAACGTTATTGATCAGGACATCGACCAAAAAATGCAGCGCACACAAAATCGCGCACTTGTCAAAAAAACTATTTCTGTACCTGTTGCTCTCACCTTTGCTTTTGTACTGGGTGTGATCGGTTTTGGCATTTTATGGTTCTGGGTAAATGCATACGCTTTCCTATTCGCAGTTATTGGTTTTGTCGTATACGTTGGTTTTTACAGCTTATGGACAAAACGAACAACTATTCACCAAACACTGGTAGGCAGTATTTCTGGTGCAGCACCGCCTGTGATCGGTTATACCGCAGTTGCAAGCCAGTTTGACCTGGGTGCCCTTTTAATTTTTCTAGGGTATGCACTCTGGCAAATGCCCCATTCATGGGGAATTGCAGTCTATCGTTTTGAAGATTACAAAAATGCAGGCATTCCAATTCTGCCTGTCGCCCGTTCAATTCGACGTACCAAGATCGAATCTTTGATCTACGTGATATTGTTCGGAATTACCATGAATGCTTTATTTGTTTATGGTTATGCAAACTGGATCTATCTGGTGGTATTAAATCTGATGACGCTTTACTGGATCTATCTCAGTATTCAGGGCTTTAAAGCTGAAGATAATCAGGCATGGGCAAAACAGTATTTCATGTTCTCGGTCAAACTAATTACCGTGATCAGTATTATTTTCAGTTTTACTTCTACTGCCCCGCAGAATCCAATCATATTCTTTTAAGAAGATAGAGTTTTACTCTATCTTTTTTATTTCTCCTGCTAAATACCTAATTCCTTTCAAGCTTACTTAAAGTAACTGTGTTTCTTCTAGAAATTTCCCTCTTGTAAATTTTTATTTGCTTCCATACCTACTTAAACATTCATCATCTGGCAAGATTTGCTTGTATTTCAGCCCCAAAACCACTAAACTTCACGCTTCGCATATTATGCGACACAACCAAGGTTGTGACTCCTTGCTTCAATTTCACTTAAATTGGGGCTGTTTAAACCGTAAGGAGCTGACAATGCGTCACTACGAAATCGTACTATTGGTACATCCAGACCAAAGCGATCAAGTTGTGGGTATGGTAGAACGTTACCTGACTCACATCAAAGAAGCTGAAGGTCAAATCCACCGTCTTGAAGACTGGGGCCGTCGTCAATTGGCTTACCCAATCAACAAGATCCACAAAGCTCACTACATTCTGATGAATGTTGAGTGTGGTCAAACTACTCTTGATGAGCTAGAAGAATTGTTCCGTTATAACGATGCAATCATTCGTAGCCTTATCATCCGTCGTGAAAACGCTATCACTGAAGAGTCACTATTGGCTAAGAGTGCTGAAGAAAAACGTGCGCGTAAAGCTCAACGTGAAGAAGCACAACAAGCTCAAGACTCTGCTGAAGCATAAGGAGAACCTAACATGGCACGTTTTTACCGTCGTCGCAAGTTCTGCCGCTTTACAGCTGAGAACGTTACGTACATCGACTACAAAGATATCGACACTTTAAAACAGTACATCACTGAAAACGGCAAGATTGTTCCTAGCCGTATTACAGGTACTAAAGCTCGTTACCAACGTCAGCTAGCACTTGCTATCAAACAAGCTCGCTACTTGTCTTTGATCCCTTACACTGACAATCATAAGTGAGGTTGAGCTGTGGATATTATCTTATTACAACGCATTAAAAACCTTGGTAAACTTGGTGATAAAGTTTCAGTTAAAGCTGGTTACGGCCGTAACTACTTGATCCCTCAAGGTAAAGCAGTTGCAGCTACTGAAGCTAACACTGCTGCTTTTGAAGCTCGTCGTGCTGAACTTGAGAAACAAGAAGCTGAAGTATTAGCTGCTGCTCAAGCACGTGCTGACCAATTGAACGAAGTAAACATCGTAATCACTGCGAAAGCTGGTGATGAAGGTAAACTGTTCGGTTCAATCGGTACTCGTGACATCGCTGACGCGTTGACAAATGCTGGTCTTACAGTTGACCGTGCTGAAGTTCGTCTTCCAAATGGCGCACTTCGCAACACTGGTGAATTCAACATCGCAATCCAATTGCACCATGATGTTGCTGCAGAAGTTCTGGTTACTATCGTAGCTGAGTAATTTCTCACCGAAAAAAGGGCATGCTTTGGCATGCTCTTTTTTTATCTCTAAAAAATATAATCTGCTCAACAGTAGAAAATTCAATTTATTCTTCGCGTTCACAAAAAATTGCACTTCGCATTTTGGATCAGACCGCGTATCATTTCATCTCGTAGTGAATAAACCTTATTCATCTCCGACAATATTTAACCATTGTATTTAAAATCAGGGATTTATATGTCACAGGCGAATGCCAGCAAAAAGGCACCTACCGCTAAACCAGAAATTGTTGCTGATACCCAACTTAAGGAGTTCCGTACTCCCCCGCACAATTTAGCGATTGAACAGGCTGTACTTGCTGCCCTTATGACTGTGGCTGAATCTTTTGAACAAGTCGGCGATGTACTTACCGAAAATGATTTTTATGCGACCCGGCATAAATATATCTTCCGTGCCATTGAACAGCTTTCTAAAGAAAACTCGCCTTATGATGCAGTACTGGTTCATGACTGGCTGATCAAGCAGAACTTACTCGATGCGGTCGGTGGTGAAGAATATTTAATGCAGCTGATGGCTGATTCGCCTTCGAGTTTCTATAACCTGGAAACCTATGCCGGAAAAATTAAAGAGTTCTCTACTTTACGTAGCATGATCAAGGTCAGCTCTGAAATTTTACAGAATGCCTATGACACTAAAGGCCGTCCGGTGAGTGAAATTCTAGATCTGGCTGAAACTAATATTTTCTCGATTGCCGAACAACATAATAACAATGCCAAGGCTCAAGGCCCAAAAGCCATTAATACCGTTGTCGCAGACGTATTCGATAAGCTAAATGAACTTTCTCAGCTTGAAGGTTCAATTACCGGTCTGACCACCGGTTTCGTGGAACTGGACAATAAAACTTCCGGTATGCAGGCTGGCGACCTGATTATTGTCGCAGCCCGTCCTTCTATGGGTAAAACCACCTTTGCCATGAACCTGGTCGAAAGCGTGCTGTTTAACAACAACCTCCCTGCACTGGTCTATTCGATGGAAATGCCAGCGGATTCGATTGCGATGCGTTTGATTTCCTCTTTCGGCCGGGTGCATCAAGGTCACTTACGTGCTGGTAAAATGGACAGCGATGAATGGTCAAAAGTGACTAGTACCATTGTGCATTTACAGGAAAAGCATCTTTATATCGATGATTCCTCTGCACTACCACCGACTGAGGTTCGTGCGCGTGCGCGTCGTATTGCCAAAATGCATGGCGGTAAGCTCGGTTGTATCATGGTCGATTATCTTCAATTGATGAAAGTACCGGGTATGGGTGATAACCGTGTAGGCGAGATCTCGGAAATTTCTCGAAGCTTAAAAGCCTTGGCCAAAGAGATGCAATGTCCAGTCATTGCCTTATCACAGTTGAACCGTTCTCTAGAAAACCGTCCCAACAAACGCCCGGTGATGTCTGACCTTCGTGAATCTGGTGCGATCGAACAGGATGCCGACTTGATCATGTTTATTTACCGTGACGAGGTTTATAACAAGGAATCGAAAGAAGCCGGCACTGCCGAGATTATTATCGGTAAACAGCGTAATGGTCCAATTGGTACCGTACGTCTGGCATTTGAAGGTCAATATACCCGTTTCAGTAACCTCTCTCCTGAGTTCTATGCCCAGTATGATGATGAAGAGTAAGTATTCAAGTTTGATCTGAGTGTAGAAAAGAGGCCGAAATGGTCTCTTTTTTATTTAGAATGCTTGCTGTGCATGAAATTATATAAATGAGCATGTCCATTTATAGTAGATAGGTCTACAATATTCACAATTTTGAAATGACCGCTTTTGTTTTCACAATCCTGTTATTTCTCTCCCTGTTTTGTGTGTTCCACACGATATTATTTTTGTCATCCCGCAGGAGTATCTAGGGTGCGCCAAGCTACAGTTTATATTGACAGTGAAGCACTGCAATATAATTTAAACCGTGTCAAACAACTTGCCCCAACCGCTAAAATCGTCAGCATGGTCAAAGCCAATGCTTACGGACATGGAATTAAAGACTGCTTAGCAGCCTTAAAAGATAGTGATGCCTTTGGTGTCGCCTGTCTGGAAGAAGCCCTGGAAATTCGTGAACTCGGCTACCAGCAACCCATTACCCTAATCGAAGGCATTTTCTCTGCAGATGAAATGCAGGTTGTGATCGATCAGAATATTGAAGTCATTGTGCATCATCAGCCACAACTGGACTGGTTACTGGCAAATAAAGAAGCCTATATTGCGAAAGGCCTAAAAGTTTGGGTAAAACTCAACAGCGGTATGAACCGTCTTGGTTTTAAAATCGATGTGATTAAAGATGTGATCAATCAATTAAAAGCAGAAGGTTTTACCTGCGTGCTGGCGATGCACTTTGCCAATGCTGATGCGGAACATCCTCTCAATGAACAGCAAATCCAGCAGTTCTTGGAAGTGAAGAATGACTGCGCACCTTTAATGGGTTCTTGCTGTAACTCAGCTGCGATCTATAAATATCCAGAATTGCATTTTGACTTTGTTCGTCCGGGCATCATGCTCTACGGCGCGACTCCATTTGCAGACAAGACTGTACATGATTTAGATCTAAAACCAGTCATGACTTTTACTGCCGAAGTGATTGCATTGAATAATATCAAAGCGGGTGAACATGTCGGTTATGGTTCTACTTTCACTGCTGATCAAGATATGACTTTAGCCATTGTTTCTATCGGTTATGGTGACGGCTATCCACGAGCTTTCCCGAAACAGAACTATGTTGTAATTCATGGCCAGCAAACCCGTGTGATTGGCCGTGTCGCAATGGATATGATTGCCATTGATGCGACTAACCTAAATCTGGAATTGGGTACTGAAGTCGAACTATGGGGCAAATCCCGTCTGGTCGATGATGTGGCTGAAGCCAATGGCACCATTGGTTATGAATTGCTTTGCCGTATGTCTGCCCGCCCGGTACGCAAACTGGTTTAAAGAAAAATATCTAAAAATAAAAAAGCCCAACTCATGTTGGGCTTTTTGATGAAGTCAGCATTGAAGCTGATTTTTGCTCTTCATTTTCGATCAATGACAGTTCAAATAATAAAGCATCTACTTGTTCCTGGTTAAAATCATTAGGCGTAAAAACCTCAAATCCCATTTCTTGGCAGAATTGTTGAATAGAACTACGTTTAGAAATATATTTCATTGACCAGTCGCCAAAAGTACGCTGCTCAATCTCTTTGGTTTCAAATAGTTTAATATTTTTATGGCGTGGATCTTTAGACAGTCTCTCTGTCAGTAAAGCTTTTAAAACCAGACATTCACCTTCCAAGCACTGGAAAAAATGTCCATCAGCAAAATAAAGCACCCCTGTTATTTGATTAGGATGATTAAAATCACGTGCTTCTTTAAGGATATCCGTTAAATCTTGAAGTAAGTCGGCTTTGGACGAGGTACTTTCACTGGCATAACAAAATTGGTACATGCGGCTAACCTCTATTCTTATCTATGCAATATCGTATAGAAGTTAGCACTGTATACTAAACGGTCAATTTTTACTAATTCTTATAAGAAAAACTTATTTTTATTTCTATAAATATTATAAGAAATAATCATTCGATGGGGTGGGTAATTCAGCCAGGCCTTTCTTTAAAGTTTCTGACCATTGCCGACTGATATCCGAAAAATATTCATCGTCTTCAGCAATACGTTTACCTTTCGGCATCATCAAGCTGTCTTTTTTATAGACAAGTACATCCAGCGGCATACCGACAGATACATTTGAACGTAAGGTAGAAGCAAAAGAAATCAGAGAACAGCGTAATGCCTCATCGAGTGGCATCTCATAGGTCAAGGCACGATCCAGAATCGGCTTACCGTATTTGCTTTCACCAATCTGGAAATATGGCGTATCTCGTGTCGCGCAAATAAAATTGCCTTGCGGGTAGATATGATAGAGCTGCATTTCCTGATTTTTAATCTGGCCGCCGACCAGGAAATTACAATAGTAAGTACTTTGTTCTAAACTATCATCCGTGACATTGGCAATCACTTTTTTGAGTGTATTACCCACCAGTTCCGCAACATCAAACATGGTCGGTAAACTCAGGATATTCGGTTCCTGCCTGAGTTCCAGCTGATTTCTGATATGTCCGATTACCGCCTGTGTTGTTGCCAGGTTTCCGGAAGCCTGGAGTACGATAACGCGCTCCCCATCTACCCCAAAGGTATATAATTTTCGAAATACCGAAATGTGATCCACACCAGCATTGGTACGTGTATCACTGATAAATAGCATACCTTGCTCTAAACGAAGGGCACAACAATACGTCATTTTTTGTCCTTATTAATGAATTAACATCCTAGTACCTGGACGATGGAATACATGGATTCCACACCGCCTTCTTCTCTTACACCACGTACTGGTGCAACATCCCAATAGTCGCGCCCCACCGCAACATAGACATGCGCACTAGGCGTAAATAACAGGTTACTCACATCAAAACAGTACCATGCCTGTTCAATAAATACCTCAGCCCAAGCATGACTCGCCAGATGTGAGGCATTCTGTGCATAAAGATAACCTGATATATAACGTGATGGTAAACCTAAATGTTTACACATGGCGATAAAAATATGACTGTGATCCTGACAGACGCCCTGACGTGCTTCAAAAGCATCAATAGCAGACCCCTGTACCGTAGTACTATTTGATATATAAGGAACGTGTTCGAGTACGGCTTGAGCCAAGCCGATTAAATGTTTACGAGTTAATGCTGGAACATGACGATCTGCAAAATCCTTCATCTCTGCATTGCATTTTGTTGCTTCAGTCGGCTGTAAAAATAGATATGGATTTAAGGAATCATTTAAGCCCTGCTCATGCGCGAGATTTAGCTCAACGATGCCTTGTGCCATGATCATCAGGCTATGATAGGATTCACGCTGTGTACTGGTCATCCAGAGATTTTTAAAGGCATCATGCCGAATCACTTTCTGACCCGGTACACTGACATCCCAATAATGCACCTTCTGATGTTCATTGGTGGAAGGCATCATTTTGATGTACTGAATACTGTTCCTCACCTCGGCTGTGTACGTGTATTGCGTTTGGTGATTCACCATCAATTTCATACATCAGCCTCGAACAAGCGATGAATATGATCACTAAACTGGTAAAACTGCTTCAGATCAGGTGCGGCACGTAACTGTGTCCAGTATTGTTTTACACTGCCCCAACCAATCTCACAGAGTGTATCCACAATATAATCGATTTTACATAAGGTACGGGTAGTATCCTCACCGAGACGTAACTGCTGATCTAGCTGTTCCAAACATTGGCCCAGACTGAAAAATAGAAATACATCTGATGATTCTGCTTCCAGAATTTCGGCACAATCTGTCACGACATCGCAGATATAACCGGCATTCTGATCCGCAGTTTTAATCAGTTTCAGTAGTTCGGAATAGGCTTTGCCAGACAATACACCGCGTAATTCCTGAATATTGTCTTTTGCCACCTGAAACTGTTGGGTAAATGAAGTCGGCTGGGTACTATCCAGAACCAGCTCATTTAATGAACTGGCATCAAACGCAGGCAAACAGAAAGCATGTGCATAAGCCACAGCGGCTTCATCATCTAAAAATGGAAAATGCGAACATAAAAACTGGGTACGAGATAAATAACGGCCTAACCAAAAAATATGTTGCGCATTGGTATTTAACAAAACCATGACGTTATCCTTCTTTGGAATGTTATGAATGTAAGTTGTCGACTACCCAAGTATCTTTGATCCCGCCACCTTGCGATGAGTTGACCACCAGTGAGCCTGCCTGCATGGCTACCCGGGTCAGACCACCTGGCACAATTTCAGTGCGGTAAGGTGAGCTCAAGACAAAAGGACGCAGATCAATATGTCGTTCAGCAATACCAAAATTGCTTAAAGTCGGACTGACCGACAAATTCAAAGTTGGCTGCGCAATATATAAATGCGGCGCAGCTAAAATTTTATCTCTGAAAATATCAATATGCTGTTGAGAGGCTTGTGGCCCAATCAGCATGCCGTAACCGCCAGAACCTTGTGCTTCCTTGACGACCAGCTGATCCAAATTTGTCAACACATAGTCCAGATCTTCCGGATTACGGCATTGGTAGGTTGGAACATTATTTAAAATCGGTTTTTCACCCAAATAAAAATGAATCATTTTATCGACATAAGGATAAATCGATTTATCATCTGCCACACCTGTACCCGGGGCATTTGCGATTACAACATTGTGCTGTAAATATGCGGACATTAAGCCCGGAACACCCAAAGTACTGTCTGGTTTAAAGCACAGTGGATCAAGATAGGCGTCGTCGACTCTTCTATAAATAACATCAACCTGTTGACGCCCACGTATTGTTTTTACATAAACCTTCGAGTTCTCAACAAAAAGATCACGTGATGTCACTAAAGGCACATTCATCTCCCTTGCAAGGCAAGCGTGTTCATAGTATGCACTATTGAAACGACCCGGGGTCAAAACCACAATGAATGGATTATCGGTATAAGCATTTTCCGCCAGAATTTCTTTTAAGAGTTTTGGATATTGTTCAATACCGGCAATATTGGATTGCTCAAAGACTTTTGGCATTAACTTCTGGCTGATCTTGCGGCATTCCAGCATATAAGACACCCCAGATGGCGTTCTCAGGTTATCTTCCAGTACATAAAATTCACCTTTGGAATCCCGGATAATATCAATCCCGCTAATCTGGCTATAGATACTGCCTTTCAAATGATGCTGGTACATATGTGGCTGATACGCTTCATGGGTGAGCACCTGAAGCTCAGGGACAATATTGGCTTTAAGAATATCCTGCTGATGATAAATATCATGCAGAAACAGGTTTAAGGCTTGAACACGCTGTGCTGAACCGAGTGCCACCATATTCCACTGTTTACGGGCAATCACCCGTGGGATTACATCAAAAGGAATAGTCCGCTCAGTGCCTTGCTCATCTCCATACACGGTAAACGTAATACCGTCATAAAGAAAATGTTCTTTTGCTACTTCATTTAGCTGATTCAGTTCATCTAGTGTATGCTGTGACAGCCATTCTTCAATTCGTTGACCTGCCTGACTGTGTATTACCTGATGATCACGCATTTCATTGAAAAATTTCGAAGAAATCTCTTGGTATAAAAAATGCGGACTGTGCTTGATTGAAATATTAAGTGCTGTAGTATCTGTAAAATTTTTGCTTAAATCTGCTGCAGTATGATTTTCTACTGTTGTAATAGTATTTGTATCCTGGCTTTCTTTTAGCATACAAACCTCTTCATTGTAATCTATTATAATAAAATCAAAGCAATATCCATGCCATGACATCCGTTTCGAAGTCTGTATTAACCCAGTAAAGTGCCTATTCACTCAATATCATTTTTCGCCAAGATGTTTACGGATTGTAGGTCAATTGTTGCGCAGAATAACTTGCGAAAAAAATTCAGATTTCTTATTGTGGTAAGCTCATATTTAATTTGTTTCCACTGATTGCCAGTAAAAATACATTATGTCAGCACAAGAAAAAGAAACCTCCAATAGCCTTTACCGCCAATGGCAAATCTTGTCGCGTCTTTCTACCGGCAAATGGATGGGAACCCGTGAACTCCAGGAAATCCTGAATCGCGAAGGGATCGAGATCAGTTTACGCACCATTCAGCGTGACCTGAATCAGATTGCCCAGCGTTTTCCGATTGAGAGCAGTAAAACCACACCACAAGGCTGGCGCTGGCGTTCAGATGCCCCTATTCAAAGCTTGCCGCATATGACCAGTTCACAGGCGGTGACTTTTATGATGGTGGAAGAACATCTCAAACACCTACTGCCACCTAGTCTGATTGAAGAAATGAATCCCTGGTTTGATCTGGCTCGACGCAGCCTGTCTTCACAAAATAACGTACGACAATGGATTAACCGGGTCAGAATCGTGCCAGCTACCCAACCGCTTATTCCGCCTGTCGTTGATAAAACGGCCCAACAGGCGATTTACGAAGGCCTGTTACAGGACAAACAGCTGGAATGTGTTTATCAGGGTCGTGGTCATAATGGCGAAGAGAAAACCTATATTTTAAATCCGCTGGCATTAGTGCAAAAAGGTTCAATTATCTATCTGGTCTGTACCCGTCATGATAAATCGGATATTCAGACCTTTGCCCTGCACCGTTTTAAATCAGCAGAGGTGCTGAATTCTCGTGCCCTACACCCGGTAAATTTTGATATTGATGAATATATTGAATCTGGCGCTTTAGGATTCCGGGTCGATTTTAACCAGCCAACGGAAAATGTATTGCTTCAACTGAGCATGCCTGAATCTGATGCGCACTATTTTGAAGAAAGTCAGCTCAGCAAAGATCAAAAAATTGAAAAAATTGAAAATGGCATAGCCCTGATTAGCGCAACTGTGCCTTTTACCTCACAACTGGTTTGGTGGTTACGAAGTTTTGGCAATAAAATCAAAAATATCGAACCAAAAATAGTGGCAGATGCTGTTTACCAAGTGAATGAAACTGATTCAGTCTCTTCCAAAGAATAAAAAAGTCCCCATTTTGGGGACCTGATCAATTTATCATTTTATTTTTCTTATTGTTCTGGTGGTCTGTTACTGAGCCGGTCTGCTTTCCTCTTGCCCCAGAAAACAGACCGGATGTGTCACATTAGAAATTAAAGAGTCTGATAACATGAGCAAGCCAGCTCTGCATTATTAAAACGGATCGATTTTTTTGTCATAATTTACACTCCTGCTGTGGGGATAAAAATCACTATAGAGCGCTTAAGCCTGTTTTTGAAATAAAAAGAATGCATGCCTTTTGCACAATTTTTCCATAGAAGATTATTTGGAAAATTTATTATCTATCTAGAAGTGAGGTATAGCGGCCTACGCTCCATTTTCAGCAAGTTTATAAAATTAAAAAACAATTCTATGCTTGTATAAGCCAGGCAGCTCTGCACATTATTAAACGCTATCGTAGTGGAAATAGGGATTTAATTTCATAATGGCTAACCCTGCGCAATTAGTACGACACAAATTACTTAATACTTTCTTTTCACGGCATTCGGTCTGGTTTGCCTGCATCACCATCGCCGTTATTTTTACGATTTTTCATATCGGTTATGAGCCGCGCTATATTTATTATTTTATGCCGGCAACCTTAGTGAATACACTATGGATCGTTAGTATTCTGCTGAGCCTGCTAGGCCTATATGACGTCTTGCAGAACAGACATTCAATCTTAAAAAATTATCCGATTATGGGCCACTTTCGTTTTATCTTTGAAGAATTCCGTCCTGAAATTCGTCAGTATTTTATTGAAGCGGATCGGGATGCTTTGCCATTTTCACGTATGCAGCGCAGTCTGGTGTATCAACGGGCCAAAAATGAAAATTCAGATAAGCCTTTCGGCTCAATCATGAATGTCTATGAAGAAAATTATAAGTTTATTAGCCACTCTCTCACCCCTTGCCGACCTGCTGATCCAGAAACCTTCCGCATTCTGATCGGCAATGAGCAGTGTACGCAGCCTTATTCTTCTTCAATTTTGAATATCTCGGCTATGAGTTTCGGGAGTTTAAGTGCCAATGCGGTTCGGGCTTTAAATCTTGGTGCGCAAAAAGGCAAATTCTTTCATGATACCGGTGAAGGTAGTATCAGCCCTTATCATCTGGAACATGGCGGTGACATTGTCTGGGAAATTGGTAGCGGCTATTTTGGCTGCCGGACCTTAGAAGGTCAGTTTGATCCGGTAAAATTTGCAGAAAAAGCTAAGCTACCTCAGGTAAAGATGATTGAAATCAAGCTTTCACAAGGCGCCAAGCCTGGGCATGGTGGCATTTTACCTAAAGCCAAGATTTCAGAAGAAATTGCACAGATTCGCGGGATTAGCCGTGAACATGACTGTGTCTCACCTTCTGGACATCCGGCGTTTAAAACCCCGATTGAAATGATGAATTTCATTCAACAACTACGTGAGCTTTCTGAAGGTAAGCCAGTCGGATTCAAGCTTTGTCTGGGTCAACCTTGGCAATTTATGAGTATGGTGAAAGCCATGCTACATACCAAAATTTATCCTGATTTTATTGTGGTAGATGGATCTGAGGGCGGTACCGGTGCTGCACCAATTGAATTGATTGACTATATGGGTACTCCTTTAAGAGAAGGTCTTTTGTTTGTGCACAATACCTTGGTCGGTGCAGGATTGAGAGACAAGATTAAAATTGGTGCAAGCGGGAAAATTATCAGTGCCTTTGATATTGCTAGTACCATGGCACTTGGAGCTGACTGGGTTAATTCAGCGCGCGGATTCATGTTTGCAGTCGGATGTATTCAGGCTCAAAGTTGTCATACCAATCAATGCCCTGTGGGAGTCACTACTCAGGATAAAGAGCGTCAAAAAGCCCTGCATGTCCCGACTAAGGCCGAGCGAGTATTTTATTTCCATAAAAATACAATGCATGCCCTGTCTGAGCTAATCGCTTCAGCAGGTTTAAAACATCCTTCTGCTATTAAACCGCATCATCTGGCACAGCGAATCAGCAATCATGAAATCAAGAACTTTGCCCAGATTCATTTCTGGCTTAAAGAAGGTGAATTATTACACTGTGAAAATAAAGATGAGGAAAACTTTTATTTCCGTATGTGGAATATGGCCAAACTGGAAAGTTTTTGAGCCTATAAGAATCAAAACTTAGTCAAATTAGACAAGAAAAGGGCGTTTACTAAAACGCCTTTTTTTAATTGAGAGTGTCACAGTCTAATAATAGGTCTTACTGCCATGCGCATGTAAAAAGGCTGGAATTAAACCTGTGAGTGCTGCACGGATATCCGCGCGTTCATTAATCAATTGATGTGAACCTTCTTCCAGCATTAGCAAAGTTTGCAGGCGGAACTTGCGCCGGATAAATTCAATATTGTAACGCCAGTCCACTGTCTGATCCTGAGCACCTTGAGCTAACCAGACAGGGATACGACAGGCTGGACGTGCTTCCATTTCCTGCATCCAGCGTGACATCGCCAGAATCCAGTCCATGCCCATCATGCGGGGTTGCAAAGGATCTTTGAGGCGGATAAAACGCAGAAATTCAGGATTATGGTTATTACGACGGAAATGACGTGGTACTTCACGCTTGATCCGGCTGATAATGCCGAGTCCGAGCGGATTATGCCACCAGGCAGTTTTAGCCGGACGAATCAACGGTGACAATAACAGCACGCGATCTACAAACGGATTTTCACGTCGTTCTGCAAATTCGAGCAAATGATGCATCCAGATCGCACCACCAGTACTTTGTCCAATACCAACCCATGGTTTCGGTAACTGCTCTGCATGCTTCACATAACGATATACCGCATGCAAAACCTGCTGGTAATGGTCAAAATTCTGGATACTGGCAGATGAACCATCGCTGAGACCATGCCCCGGCAGGTCATAAGTCAGGACGCTAAAGCCCTGTTCCAGCAACTCACGTACGATCGGCTGATAAATTCCGCTATGTTCCAGATATCCATGTAACAGAAAGGCCGTTCCCTGAATCTTGTCAAAACGGGTATTTTCTAGATTAGGTGTAAATACTTGCACATGCAGTTTAAACAGCGGCATCTGTACATAGCCCTGCCAATGCTTGCAATCCAGCAAATCGAAACCATATAGTCTGCGATAAGACAGCAGATCAATAGTCGGCTGGTCATCCCTATTCAAGTTTAAGGGCTGTAAAAGCTGTGGCGTTGTTTCCCTGCTTGGCACAGGTAAATCCAGCTGTTTCAGGATGGTCGGATTTAAAAACGGAATATCAGACATTAAGGCACCTCCCGACAGTCACTGGAGCCAAACCACATATCGCGGATAGTGGCCAGCATTTCATAATTGGCACGGCGACTATGATCATAATTTTGTCGACTTGGACGCCAACGGGTCAAGGACTTCGGCATCGGTGCTTCCACTGGAATCGTTTGAATACCATTCAGTGCAAACAGACGACGGGTACGCGGCATATGATAACGGTCGGTAATCAGAATCACAGTCGGTGCCCCACCTTTTTTTTGCAATAATAACGAGCTGAAACGGGTATTTTCACAGGTATTCATGCTGCGGTCTTCAAGCAATTTGGCATCGACATTGTAATTTTGTAACCAGCGCTGCATATACGGCGCTTCCACACCACTCAATACGATCGGTAACTGATACTGTTTTTCAACTGCGAGTGTGGTTTCCAGACGCAAACGCGTATAGTCATTGACCACAATATCCTTACCATTTTCATGTAAAGTTAAACCACCACCTAAGACCACAATGGCATAAGGTTTAGACTGATTGACCGGTTTCTGTTGCTGCTGTTCCTGCAGTAAAGCCAGATCTTCCTTGATTTCCTCTTTCGCTGTGACCTGTACGGCACTCGCTTCTTCATCTTCCAGAGGATGAGTCGTTAAGAATTCAACATATTGTTCAATCCGTTCCTTGTTTTCATTACTGTCCCATTCCAGCAGTTCGCGGACCTTCTGAGTCGGGTCAACGGCTTCCACAGGTTCTTGCTGGGACAATAAAGGCACTTGTGCAGGCTGGTTCTGTTCTGCTTTTTCTTCCTGCTGTTCACGCTGATGTTCTTCAATCATCTGTTGCAGTACCTTGTAGCGTGCCTGAATCAGCATCAGATTGGCAGAATGATTTTGCTGGATATCCTGCTCCATCACACGCAAATAAGCCTGACGGGCAATCCACTGATCAGAACCTGGTTCGAGCGTATCATCTTCACTCAAGGAAGCCATTTTCTGGCTTTGTGCTGCAACTTCGTTAATTTCAAAGGACACAAATCGATTGAGTCCCTTAACCACAAGCTGCGAATAAAATGGCGAATAGATCAACATCACCAGACAGCCGAAAAATACAAACAGTCCTGCGACGATTTGTACTAAACGGACCATCCAATGGGTGTTTTTCATATACGTTATTTATCCTGATGAGATCGAATTAAGCCTTTACAATCAAATAATACCGGTTCAGGTTCGAGCATAATCTTGAATTTGTCCCAGACAGCCTGCTGTACTGCGCCATAGGCTTGACGGACATCCGTCAGAGAAGCATGACCATAGTTCACCAGAACCAGTGCCTGTTTATGGAACATGCCAACTGGCCCAAGCTGTTTCCCCTTCCAGCCTGCCTGATCAATCAGCCAGCCTGCCGCCATTTTAACCTGATCATTGGCCTGTGGATAATGGGGCAAATTAGAAAAATGCACAGCAATTCGGTCAAAAACCTGTTGATTTACGATAGGATTTTTAAAGAAACTTCCCACGTTTGGAAATTCTTTAGGATCAGGCAGTTTGCTCTGACGAATCCGGATCACCTGCTGCTGCAAGTTTTCTGCTGTGAGATTATCACCCACCGCTGCTTTAAGATCACCATAATTCAGTTTCAGATTTGCCTGTTTTAGTAATTTAAAAGTAACGTGTGTAATCACATAACGTGTTGGATCATCTTTAAAAATACTATGACGATAGGAAAAATGACAGTCTGAAGCAGGAATGGAATCAAATTTTTTCAGCTTACGGTCATAGACCTCTACCGCATGAATAAATTCGCCGACTTCGACACCATATGCCCCAATATTCTGCACTGGAGATGCGCCGACCAGTCCGGGAATCAGGGCCAGATTCTGTAGACCATAGAGTTTCTGTTCTGTCGTCCAGAGTACGAAGTCATGCCAAACTTGGCCCCCACCTACCCGCAGACATTGATGCTGCTCATTTCCTTCTAGCATTTCAATGCCCTGGATATCCATATGCAGGACGAGAGCATCAATCTGTTCCGGCAATAACATATTGCTACCGCCAGAAAGAATCAGCACATTCAGTTGTTGCTGCTCAGCAAACTCCAGTGCAGCAATCAGATCATCAGTTGATTGGATCCGGCTGTAGTAAGCGGCAATCACTTCGAGATTTAGCGTATTAAAAGGTTTAAGTTGAACCTGAGTCTGAATCTGCATGACTTAAACCTTTTCTGTTTGATGTTGTTTAAAAATTTCTACCCAGGCCCGACTGCTGGACTCACATTGGTTCAGGACACGCTCAAAACCATCTGCCCCGCCATAATATGGATCTGGCAAAGCCTGTTTTGGATAGTGCTGATCATGTTCACTCATTAAAGCAACCTGGGCACGCAGGCGTCCGAATTCTGCCTCTGCCTGATGCTGGAGCGCCTGAATATCTGCCAGATTTTCCAGATCCATCGCTAGAATCAGATCATAATCAATAAAATCATGGGTTTTGAGTTGACGCGCACGCAGGCCAGAAAGATCATAACCCCGTTTTAAGGCATGTTGCTGGCTACGCAAATCAGGTGCTTTCCCCGGATGGTAATTACTGGTTCCTGCTGAGTCGACCACAATATCGAGTTTCTGTTCATCACAATAATGTCTGAGTACCACTTCTGCCGTGGGAGAACGACAAATATTTCCCAAACAAACACATAACACCTTATATGGCGTTCTGGATGACATAAACAACCTCAGAGTTAATCATTTTCAAGATACTTATGTTAAGTTATTTACCTGATGAATCCTATATCACCGCCCCATAATAATTTTGTATTTGCGATAAAAATTAAAGGATAAAGACATGAATCGATTTCAGTTTCAAACCGTTCCCAACATCATCGCCGGCCTCGGCACGATTCAGGAATTATCCTCTATTCTCAAACAGGGCCGTTATCAGCGTGTTTTACTAGTCACTGATCCAGGCATGCTACAGCATCAATTACACCTGCCTATTCTGGAAATTATTGAAGATGCGGGACTGGATTATGCAATTTATTCCGATGTACAGGCCGATCCACCTGAGCATGTAGTGCTTGAAGCAGCAGATTTTGCCAAACAGGAAAATGTCGATATCGTGATTGGCTTTGGTGGTGGCAGCTCTATGGATGTCGCCAAGCTGATCGCAATCTTGAGTCATCCGGCACAGCACCAATCTTTGTCTGATCTGTATGGCGTAAATCAGGCTACTGGCCCCCGTTTGCCCTTGATTTTGGTTCCTACCACTGCAGGTACAGGATCTGAAGTTACTCCGATTTCAATTGTCACTACAGGTGAAACTACCAAAACCGGAATTGTGGCACCGATCCTGTTTGCAGATACTGCCATTCTGGATGCAACCTTTACCCAAAATCTGCCGCCCTTAATTACTGCTGCGACTGGCATTGATGCCATGGTTCATGCTATTGAGGCTTATACCTCTAAAATCAAAAAAAATCCTTATTCCGATATGCTGGCCAAGCATGCCTTAAAACTGTTAAATGCCAATCTGCAACGTGTGCTGGACGATGGGCAGGATCTGGACGCACGTCAAAACATGCTGGTTGGTTCTATGCTGGCAGGTCAGGCCTTTGCCAATGCACCGGTTGGGGCTGTGCATGCACTGGCTTATCCATTAGGTGGACATTTCCATATTTCGCATGGACATAGTAATGCACTGGTATTAACTGAGGTGATGAAATTTAATACGCCGGATGCCAAATCGCTCTATGCCGAACTGATGTGCTGGTTAGATCCACAAAGCAAAGGCTGTCACGATGGCCTGACTGACCTGTTTATTGATCATTTTAATAACCATCTGGTGAAAAGTGGCTTAACCCTGAAACTCAAACAGTTAGGAATTCCTGAACATATGCTGATGATTATGGCGGAAGATGCCATGAAACAGAGCCGCCTGTTACAGAACAATCCACGTGAACTTACTCTGGAAGATGCTTACAACATTTATCAGGCGATCTATTAGATTTAGGATTATTTTCGACTCAGCAGATCTAGCCACTACAAGTTATTTAAAAATATGAAAGCAGCTCTTAAACAACGCGAACATTATTCATTTTTTCTGCCGATACAGACTCGTTGGGCGGACAATGACCTGTATGGCCATGTCAATAATGTCACTTATTACAGCTATTTTGATACGGCCGCGAATGCCCTTTTGATTCAGGAAGCCGCATTTGATCCCAAATATTCTCCAATGATTGGACTGGTGGTCAGCTCGCAATGCCAGTTCAATCAGGAACTGTCTTATCCGGAAATTATTGAGGTAGGTGTCGCCATAGAAAAAATGGGGAATAGTTCTCTCAGCTATGATCTGGCAATCTTTAAAATGAATTCTGATACAGCAGCCGCTCAAGGCAGTTTTGTGCATGTGTTTGTCGATCGCTACACACGAAAAAGCACCCCGATTCCAGCTGAAATGCGGGATGCTTTAGCGCGTTTTGTCTCAGCCTAAAATTATTTTATTTCAGCTGAATATTGTGCAATTCACCATCAAACTGTTCCAGCAAGTCACGTACAGCCGGTTCAGCATGCAGCAGCTCTTCTGCGCGTTTAAAAGCGCGTACTTTACGTTCTTGCTGCATGGTATATGGCGTTAACTGCTCTACATCTTCAAACTTCACCTGGAAAATGGTCTGTGGCCATTGTTCCCGCAAAGCTGCTTCCAGATGATGTTGTAGCTGCGACAAAAGCGGCTGATAACGCTCTGGAATATGAAAGACCGATGCTGCATTAATCTGACCAGTCATGATGCCATACTGAGCCAGTTCCTGAACTGCCGGGGATAACTGGCTGTTACGGAACCAGAATTCCCATTTTTCTACCGTCCATTCACCCTGCATATCCTGTACCGGAATTTGCAGAATATCCTGCGGCAGCAGATTACGGTCTGTAGAAATATTTGTATTTGCAATCTGAGTTGATGCAGCCTCTGTCTGAGTAGAAATTTCCGGCTGGCTTTCATCTGCTTTATGAGTCACTTGTTCTGATTCAGGAGTCGAGGCATCCAGATTAAACTCCGGTTCTTGTTCTACTGGTGCAGCAGTATCATTTTCAGGAATGAATTCTTCTAAGAGGAAATCATCACTGCTGGCTTCAGGGCTGGATGGAACAGGTTCTGCATGAACATCGTCAAAACCAAACAGACCATCTTCCAGATTTGGATCAAATACAATCTGATCAGACTCAGATTGTTCTACCCTAGTTGATTCAGCTTGTATAACTTGAGGCTCAGAATTGGTTTCTGGCTCGTCTTCATCCAGAAAATCATCCGAAGATGGTTCAGACTGTGCAGTGACTGGATGATTATCCTGCTCGTCTTCATAGCCAGCATCTAATGAAAAATCTTCTACAGCAGCTTGAGCAACCGGAGCACTTTCCTGCTGCGTTATCTGATTTTGTTGTGGAGCTGAAGCAGCAGGTACAGCTTGTTGTATCTGAGCTGTATTAGTTGGAATTTCATTGGGCTGTAGCGGACGGAAGGCTAGCAAACGCAGCACCGTCATCTCAAAGCCTTGCTCCTGCGTAACCGCAAGCTGTAGGTCAGCCCGGCCTTTACAGGCAATCTGATAATACAGTTGCAAATCTTGTGCTGAAATCAAAGCCGATAACTGCATGATCTTTTGATTGATCTCGGCACTGTATTTCAGGCTTAAATCTGGCAGGTATTGTAATAAAGCCAGTTCATGCAAGGTAGAAATCAACTGATCTAATACCAGTGATACATCCAGCGCCTGCTGACGGAATTGCAATAATAATTCGCTAACACGTGCTTTCTGGTTCTGATGAATCGCCAGAATCAGATCATAGATGATGGTTCGGTCGATCAAGCCCAGCATGTCTTTGACATCCTGATGCTGGATAGCCCCCTGACCATAGGCAATCGCCTGATCTGTTAAGGATAAGGCATCACGAAGCGAGCCCTGTGCTGATTCTGCAATCTGCCAGATCGCATCCTGATCAGCCTGAATGCTTTCTTTCGTCAGGATATTGCCCAGATGTTCGGTAATTTCATCGACAGCCAATGGACGCAAAGTGAATTGCAGACAGCGAGAAATAACTGTAATCGGCAACTTTTGTGGATCTGTGGTTGCGAACAGGAATTTGACATGCTCCGGTGGTTCTTCCAGTGTCTTTAATAGAGCATTGAAGGAATGCGTGGACAGCATATGTACTTCATCGATCAGATAAACCTTGAAACGACCCTGAGTTGGCGCATAAGGGACATTGTCCAGCAGCTCACGGGTATCTTCGACTTTGGTACGTGATGCCGCATCGATCTCAATCAGGTCAATAAAACGGCCTTCATTGACGGCGGTACAGGTCGGACATACCTCACAAGGAGTCGAAGTAATACCGGTTTCACAGTTCAAGCACTTCGCCAAAATACGTGCAATCGTGGTTTTACCAACACCACGCGTTCCCGTAAACAAATAGGCATGGTGCAAACGGCCACGCTCCAGTGCGCTGGTTAAGGCACGTGAAACATGGTTTTGACCGACCAATTCGTTGAAATTGCGGGGACGGTATTTTCGCGCAAGTACTTGATACATGTATGCTCCTTTTTACAGGTCTAAGCATACTGTTTTTTTATAAAATAGTGAATGAATTAATCAGTTATGATCTGGAGAGATAGACCTATCAATCTGATTTAAATCAACTATCTCGAAGCTGTTTGCTCCATTTTTATGCCTGACTGAAATATCAGGATATTTTTAGTATATTTGGAAAATAAAATATCTATTGATTTTCGCTCTATTTGAGCGGATTAATACAATCTTAGAAATAAAAATTTCTGATCAAAGATAAAGGATTGGGTTGAATCTGTTTAAGCGAATCGCCCTAAAATAAAATCACTCTGCATCTGGTAGCGTTTACCGCTTTTGTCTTCACGGATTTCCAGCACATGCTCTTCCAGATCAACATACAGTAAATTACGAGTCGCTACATTCACCAGCTCAATTTTCTGATGAGAATCATCTTGGAAACGAATCGGGCCACTAAAGGTTTCCACCTCATTATGACCACTCAGGCTTTCACGTTCTAAAGTATAAGTTTGATCTTCGTGCAGAGTTAGCATGACAGCCATGCCCGGACAATCATCACAACGGGACAAGCAGCCCATGCAAGGAGTTGTACCCTGATACTCTCCCGCCCATGCTGGAATCTGTGCCTTGGCTTCAACAACAGTATTTTTAGCTGATTGGGTTTGATCCTGACAACCGAATAAAGCACCGGTTGCCACTAAGGGAATCAGTATTACTTTTTTCATGGTTTCATTTCGCAGCACTGGAATTTGCCACAAAATAGCATATTTTAAATGACTGACTAAACTCCCAAATCAAGGATATTCAGTTAGCGCCAGCCTTTTCTTCCCGTCAATACCGCATCAGCACAGCGCAAAGTTTCCTGCGTCAGCCCCCAAAGACGGTAATCTCCAGTTAATGAACCTGTTGGGAAGTTATGGGTATAGGCAAAACTTAAACCGCGTTCCGGATCACACCAGGCACCAGAACCGTTAAAGCCCATATGACCAAAACCTGTAGAGGCTTTACCCAATGTCAAAATACGGTGATAACCCAGACGCCAGTGCATTGGCACAGGCATCACCCGATCACGACGGGTATATTGCACCTGGCTTAGTCGCTGGAATACTGGAGGTGAAATCAACTGCTGGCCTTGCCAAGCACCGTGATTGGCCAACATCGCATAGATTTTTGCCAGACTGTCTGCAGTAAAGACGCCATTAGCTGAAGGAATAATCGCCTGTAATCCCTCATCACTAAAGAAGCTAAAATTCTTCATGCCTTTAGGAATCATGCCATCCTGAAAATCTTGTGGACTCTGACCACTCCAGACCAGAGCACGCTCCATTAAACCGGGTTTGCGTGTAACTACTCTTTTGCCTTTAGAAGATTGAGATGCAGATTTTGCTTTAAAGATCGGTCGCGCAACTCGAGGCAGTTCATCCAGCGGCACACTAAAATAGGCACCATTTAATTGCAGAGGCTGAACTAAATATTCCTGCATTAATTGGCCTAATGATTTACCGGTTGCCTTTTCCAGTACTCCCCCCACCTGCCAGCCAAAAGTCAAAGGTTGATAAGCGGCATCTGTCGTGGTCTGAAAACGTGGCTCAGCTGCCGCGATCCGCTCCAGCATGTGTGACCAGTCAGCCATTTCAGTGGCATCATCAATGATATTACGGATATCAAACAAACCACTTTGATGGCTCAGCATATGTGCCAAAGTAATAGAGCGTTTACCTTTCTGGGCAAATTCAGGCCAGTATTCTGCAACTGATCTGTCATAGTCCAGATAACCTTTACTGACCAGAATATGCGCTAGGGTTGCTAGTACACCTTTGCCAGTGGAATAGCATAGTGACATGGTATCGGGCTGCCAGTTTTCAGTGACAGACTTCTTCCCGGTATAGATATCGACAACTTTTTGTCCCTGAAAATATACAACAAGTGCCGCACCACCCTGATCAGTACGTGCATCCTGTAAGCGGCTAAACTGACGAGCAAGGTCGCGAAAACGCGCATCCACATTGCCCTGATAATTATGCTGATCAGCAAACAGATAATCTTTGATTGGCTGCATCATTCTATCCATAGAATTTTGATCCCTTAAAATAAAAAAGCCTAAATCGAGTTTAGGCTTTTGATTCAGATTTAAATTGCTTTTACATGACCAGTGACATGCGGCTTCTGGTTTTTGCTGTTCCGGATCAGGAAATCTGTATCATTCGCTGCTTGAGCGGTCAGGAACTCAACTTTAGAGGGTAAGTACATCGGCAACTTGAACCAGACATCGGCTTCATATGCATCTGGCAATGACAGATTAGCCAGCGCTTTGGCTTTGCTCCACATACCATGTGCAATTGCCTGTTTAAAACCAAAAGCCTTCGCTGTAACAGCATGAATATGAATCAGGTTAAAATCACCTGAGGTCATGGCATAACGGCGGCCTGTATTTTCTGAAATTTTCCATTCAGTATTCAGCTTATAGTCTGGTGCTTTACTTTCTGCTGATTTTGCAGCAGCTTTAGCATCAGTCTTTTGACGTGAAAGATAAGTCGTTAATGCCTCAACGACGACTTCATTGCCCACTTTGACTGTGGTAATAAAATCAAACTGAACGCCTTTGTCATGGGGCTGTAATTCACCAAATTTGCATGACAGGGTTAAAGTCTCATTTACACCGACTTTACGGTATTGCTTGACCTGATTACGGATATGTACCAGTCCTAAAATCGGGAACGGAAATGCTTCCGAGGTCATCATGTGCATTTGTAGACTTTGAGACAATACGGTCAAATAAATAGCTGGAATATAACCATTATTTTTAAAGCCACATACTTCATTATAGGCTTTTAAATGTTTCTGATCGACCTTGAATGAATCCACCACATATTCAACTTGCGGCAGAACTTTTTCAGCTTTCGGCTTTTTAAAAATCAAGCCTTGAATCACTTTTGGATAGGCTAAATAAGGTTTTGGAAGTTGACTAAAATGGCGCGTATTCATACTGAACCTTTGGAAATATTATCTTTATAAAGTGACCTCTCCTGAGCATACTTCAATCATTGTATGAAAGTGAAGCACTGGAGAGGTTTTGAGAATTCTTGGAATTTTCTCTTTAGAATTTTAATCTCCCTGAATTCCCCTTTAAAAGGGGGCTTCTCCTCTCTTTAAGAGAGGTCGGGAGAGATTCCATTAAGCCCCTAATAGGCTTTGACCACAGACACGAACCACGTTGCCATTTAAACCTGTTGAAGCCGTAGAAGCAAACATGGCAATTGTTTCTGCAACATCGACAGGTAGACCACCTTGGCTCATTGAGTTCATACGACGGCCTGCTTCACGGATTGCAAATGGAATCGCAGCCGTCATTTGTGTTTCGATAAAGCCCGGTGCAACAGCATTAATGGTTATACCATTTTTTAAGGTTGGTGCTGTAAATTTCACCACACCAATCACACCCGCTTTAGACGCTGCATAGTTGGTTTGACCCAGGTTACCTGCAATACCTGAAATTGAGGATACACAGATAATGCGACCATTGGCATTTAGACCATCGTTGGAGATTAAATAGTCATTTACACGTTCAATGGCAGACAGGTTGATGTTAATCACCAGATCCCATAGCTCAGGTTTCATATTGGCCAAAGTCTTGTCGCGGGTAATACCGGCATTGTGCACAATAATGTCCAGACCGCCTTGCTCAGCTGCTGCTGCTTTGATTTTCTCACCTGCATCTGCAGCAGTAATATCGATGGCTAAAGTTGAACCGCCAATTTCGCCGGCTACACGGTCAAGGTCTGCTTGCTGTTGCGGAACATCCAGACAGATGACATGTGCGCCATCACGTGCCAATACATGAGCAATCGCTTCACCAATACCACGGCTCGCACCAGTCACTACAGCAGTTTTGCCCGCTAATGGTTTAGTCCAGTCTACATCCACTTTTTCAGCAGGTGAAACACGGATCACCTGACCAGAAACATAGGCAGAACGTGGAGAAACTGCAAAGCGTAAAGCAGATTCAAGATTTGCTTCAGCACCGGCATCTACATAGATCAGGTTTGCTGCAATTCCCTTTTTAAACTCTTTACCCACAGATTTTACAAAACCTTCCAGTGCGCGTTGAGCAATTGACTGACTGACTGATTTAGCAGTTTCAGGCGTAGTCCCCACAATCACGACACGGCCAGAACTTTGGATTTGACGCGCAATCGGGTTGAAGAAATCATAAAGTGATTTTAACTGTTCTGAATTTTCGATTCCTGAAGCATCAAAAATGACAACTTTGAATTTTGATTCTTTATCGCCCGGATTAAACGCGCCCAGATTCAGTCCAGCCGATGCAGCAGCCTGTTGCAGTTCAGCATTGTTACCTGCATAACTATTGGCATGAATATTTGCCAGAACCTGAGCAATAGCACCAGTCAAGGTACTTGCCGGTGCTGCTCCAAACAATACCGCACCTTTGACAACTGGTGTAGCAGACTCAAAACGGTCTAAAGAAGTTGGGGATGGCAGACCCAAATTTTTAATGACAAATTTACCAATAGGAGATTTTGCAAAAGTTTGGTACTGATCAGTCATGTTTATTATCTCTCATACAAATTAATTTTTGGTTGATCTAAAGTTATCCTTAAACTTCAGTATGATGCCAGACACTTATATTTCAATAGATCTACCAGTTTCCGCCCAATCATACTTGAGATAATAGGCAGATGACTTGACCTAAGCGCAGTCTGTAATGTCATTGTAGTCAATACAGCCTATCTTCTTCTATGCTAATGTAACCGCCAAGAAGACGATCTATTTGCCTGGTAAAGCCTTATGAGCAAAACAACTCAAGATAATCCAGCAGTCGAGAACTCTGCGACAGAAACTGTGTCAAAACCATCAACGCGTAGCAAGCGTAGCACTAAAAATCCTGATACAGCCAATGCCGCAGAAAAAAGTCCGGCTAAAACCACACGTACACGCAGTACATCTGCACGTACCAAAAAAACGACTTCAAGCCAACAAGATTCAACATCTATAACACAGACTTCTGTTCAACAGGAACCAAACATGAGCCAAAATACAGTTCGCCGCGTTGCTATTATCGGTGGTAACCGCATTCCATTTGCACGTTCTAACGGTGCTTACTTTACGGCATCCAATACTGATATGTTCACAGCAGCCCTGAATGGTCTGGTTGAACGTTTTAACCTTCAAGGTCAACGCTTAGGTGAAGTGGTTGCAGGTGCTGTACTGAAACACAGCCGCGACTTCAACATGACGCGTGAATGTGTACTGGATACTGCTCTTGCACCGGAAACCCCTGCTTATGACATCCAGCAAGCATGTGGTACTGGCCTTCAAGCGGCCTTCCTGGTCGCGAACAAGATTGCTCTAGGTCAAATCGAAGTGGGGATCGCAGGCGGTGTAGATACGACTTCTGATGCACCAATCGCTTTCGGTGATGGCTTACGTAAAGCATTACTTGAGCTGAACATTGCGAAAACGGCGAAAGACCGTTTAAAAGCCCTGACTAAAATCAATGTGAAAGACCTGATGGACGCACCAAAAAATGGTGAGCCACGTACTGGTCTGTCTATGGGCGACCATCAGGCGATTACTACACTGGAATGGGGTATTTCCCGTGAAGCGCAAGATGAGTTAGCTGCTTCTTCACACCAGAAAATGGCAGCAGCTTATGAAGAAGGTTTCTTTGATGACCTGGTAACTCCATTCTTGGGTCTTGA
Organism: Acinetobacter sp. YH12233; assembly: GCF_013417725.1. Lineage (NCBI taxonomy): Bacteria > Pseudomonadati > Pseudomonadota > Gammaproteobacteria > Moraxellales > Moraxellaceae > Acinetobacter > Acinetobacter sp. YH12233. The sequence goes on along the minus strand of NZ_VPDK01000004.1, from coordinate 88,491 downwards.
ACGCGACAACAACTTGCGTCCTGATTCTTCAGTTGAAAAACTGGCGAAACTAAAACCTGCTTTTGGTAAAGGCGATGCACGTACCATGACGGCGGGTAACTCTACTCCACTGACTGATGGTGCGTCTTGTGTGCTATTGGCTTCTGAAGAATGGGCTAAAGCAAATGGCCATGAAGTATTGGCTTACCTGACTTTCCAGGAAACTGCTGCCGTTGATTTCGTAGAGAAGAAAGAAGGCCTGTTGATGGCACCTGCTTATGCAGTCCCTCGTATGCTGGAACGTGCTGGTCTGAAACTTCAAGATTTTGACTACTATGAAATTCATGAAGCATTTGCATCGCAAGTACTTTCAACGCTGAAAGCTTGGGAAGATCCAAAATTCTGTAAAGAACGTTTAGGTCTGGATGCTCCACTAGGTTCAATTGATCGTGCCAAACTGAACGTAAAAGGTTCTTCTCTAGCTGCAGGTCACCCGTTTGCAGCAACTGGCGGTCGTATTATCGCAACTGCAGCAAAACTGATTAATCAGAAAGGTTCGGGTCGTGTACTGGTTTCGATCTGTGCAGCTGGTGGTCAAGGCGTAACAGCTATTATTGAAAAATAATCCAAACCTCATATAAAAAAGCCGCTCTTTATGAGCGGTTTTTTTATTGCAATATTATTAGCGAAGTATTTGAGGATTACTCTAGTAAAGACTCAAGTTAAGCTTTTCGGTAGTCTGGTTCCAGCCCCATTTTGGCCTCAAGGTGGTCATAGCACCACTGGAAGATGAAGGTATATACCAAAATACATAGCGTCATCACCAGATCCAGAAGAAAAGCCTGCGCCAGACTGATCTGTAATGCATAAGCTACCATCGGAATCGTTGCCAGCATCAAACCACCTTCAAATCCAATCGCATGAGCAATCCGCACTTTGATTGTTCTTTTCAGACGATGTTTGGCTTCAAACTTTTCAAAATAATGATTAAACAGCATATTCCAGAACATTGAAGTCACAGCCATCGCAATTCCGAGAGCGCCTGTGACCTCAAGCGGCATATGCATGAGCGTACTCAGTAATATGGCAATTACCACCAATAAAATGCCTTCATATAAGGTGGCATGAATCAGTCTTCTTTTCGAAATTAACATTTCAGTTCATCAAGTCAGGAGATAAAAGAATTTTATTTCTTTAAATTTGATTATTCGAGTTAGAATCTATCAATAAAAATGAAAGATAGAATTCATGAATATTAATCAAGAACAGCTACAGATGTTTAAACTGGTTATGGAAACTGGCTCCTTCTCTGCTGCTGCGCGTAAACTTGGTAAAGTTCCTTCTGCAGTGAGTATGGCCATTGCCAATCTAGAAATTGATCTTAATCTGGTGCTATTTGAACGCATTGGCCGTGAGCCAAAACCAACTGCACAGGCGAAAGTACTGTATGAAAAAACTGAGCAGCTTTTGGTTGAAATCAACCAATGGAAGCAACATGCCCTAGCACTTAGTTCAGGTCTTGAATCTGAACTGAATATTGTGGTGGTGTCTGAGCTCCTCCATACCCGCTGGACTGATTATATCGTTTTGCTGGAACGGGAATTTCCAGCGCTGCAAGTTAATGTCTTTAGCGCACCTCAGGAAGATGCTCATCACATGCTATTTGAAGGTTCAGCGCAGTTAGCGCTGATGTTTGAGCGGGAGCAATTAGAAACCCGTGAACAGTTTATAGAATTAAAGCGTGAGGTACTGGTTGCTGTGGCGGCCAAACAGCATCCATTAAGTCAATTTCACCAGGTCAGCTATGAACAGATTTTACAAAACCGACAGATTGTTGTTGCCAGTCGTGATCGTAGCATTAAGCCAGAACTGCTCTTTTCCCGGAATTACTGGCGCACTGACAATCATCATTCAGCCTGTAACATGATCCAGCAAGGTTTGGGCTGGGGTGTACTCCCTCTGGAAATGATCAATGAACAGCTACATTTGCAGGAGCAGCTACAGATCTTGCAGCTGCTCGATTTCACCCCAAAATTTGAATATTTTGTCGATCTGGTCTGGAGCCGGGAAACTCGACTGGGTACAGCTGCTCATTTTTTGATTAATCACTTGCGTCAGCAGCGAAAAACCGACCATTAATCACAGAAATTCAACGACAGTCTACTTGGTAAGAGGATGATTTATGATATATAAGAATGCATAAGCAATAACCATAGAACTAGATCGTAATGACATTAACTGCATTAAACCAATTAAAAAACTTGACGACTATTGTGGCAGATAGCAGTGATTTAAGCGCAATTGAGAAATTTCGCCCTCTGGATGCAACCACAAATCCATCTCTGATTACTGCAGCAGCGAAACAACCTGAAAATCAGGCATTGATTGAAGCTGCTTTTCAACAAGCCCAGCAAGAAGGCTATGTGAATAATGCCCTGATTGAACGCACGATTGATATTTTGACCGTCAAATTCGGTGTTGAAATTTTAAAACTGATTGAAGGTCGTGTTTCGACTGAAGTGGATGCCTCCCTGTCTTTTGATACTGAAGCGACCATCGCCAAGGCTAAAGAATTACTCGCGCTGTATGATCAATATGGAATTAATTCTGACCGCATCCTGATTAAGATCGCATCGACTTGGGAAGGTATTCAGGCAGCGAAAGCACTGGAAGAAGAAGGTATCCATACCAACCTGACCTTATTGTTTGGCCAGCATCAGGCCCATGCCTGCGCTGATGCCAAAGTGACTTTAATCTCACCTTTTGTCGGCCGCATTCTAGACTGGTACAAGAAAGCGGAAGGTGTTGAGTCGTATCCGATCGAAAAAGATCCGGGCGTACTCTCAGTGAAGCGCATTTATGAATTCTATAAAGCGCATGGGATTAAAACTGAAATCATGGGGGCAAGCTTCCGTAGTATTGAACAGGTCCTGGGCCTCAGCGGTTGTGATCTACTGACTGTCGCACCAAACTTGCTGGAACAACTGGAAAATGATCAGCGTGAAGTTCAGGCTCAGCTTTCAGCCAAAGATATTCAATCTCAAGGTGAACTGAATCCAATCAGTCATGCCGATTTTGATGCGCAACTGAAACAGGACCAGATGGCCAGTGAATTACTGCAAGGTGGTATCGATGGCTTTATCAAAGCCCGTGAACAACTGGCGGCTTTATTAAAGGAAAGTTTTTTGAGCACCACCTAAATTCACAGCGAATTTATAGAATTTCTCCAAGCCGATGTTGCTATAATGCCGCATCGGCTTTTTTCATTTTTGCGAGTTCTTCGTGTTTGGTATCACAGATCTAACGACCTTTATTATTGGGACAACGTTAATTGTGTTACTGCCGGGGCCGAATTCCCTCTATGTCATGTCAATTGCCTCCCGCTTTGGCATCAAGACCGGTTATATGGGTGCCTTAGGGGTTTATACCGGTGATCTGATTCTGATCCTATGTACGGCGTTAGGCGCAGCCTCCTTACTCCATACGTTCCCCGTGCTGTTTATTGCCCTGAAAATTATCGGTGCTGTTTATCTCAGTTATCTTGGGATCAAACTGATCATTGCCGCCTATCAGACTTTCTTTCCGAAACAGTCGTCACAATGTGTTCAGATTAAAAAGGCTACTTCTGAAACTGTCGAGTCGATTCAGCCTTTCCGTACAGCATTAACAATCAGTGTTTTAAATCCTAAAGCGATTCTGTTCTACCTGTCTTTTTTCGTGCAGTTTGTTGATCCTGTTTACCCTTATCCGGCACTGACTTTTGCACTCTTGGCTTTAATCCTGCAACTGATCAGCATGACCTACCTTTCAATCCTGATCTTTTCCGGGGTCAAACTCGCGAGCTATTTCAACCAGAATTATAAATTGACGGCTGGCGGGGTTGCTTCAGTAGGAATTCTCTTCTGCGGGTTCGGAATTAAACTGGCGACTTCAACCTTCTAAAAATTAGCAGCTTTCTGGCAAGAGCAGCGCTTTCAAAAATTGTTAAAAACATTGTGTTGATATATGAAAAGCGTATGATTTAAACGCATTTAAAAATAGTGTCATGGATGATGCCTAAACTTTTACAAGATCTCTCCTTTCCTGCCATCATGGCGGGTTTTATTACCTGCATGATTGGGATCAGCGTATCCGCGGTACTGGTCATTGAAGCAGCCCAAAGCCTGGGTGCAAATGCAGCGCAAATCAGTTCCTGGTTATGGGCACTCGGTATAGGTATTGGGGTTTCCGGCTTTCTGCTTTCCTGGAAATATCGTTATCCGATTTCCACCGCCTGGTCGACAGCCGGTCTAGCGTTAATTATTGCCTCCGCAGGCCATTACAGTCTGGCCGAAGCGATTGGCGCTTTTCTGATTTGCGGTATCCTGATTGCCTGTCTGGGATTTTTCGGAATATTTGACCGGATTTTTCAGTTTATTCCACAAAGTCTGACCAGTGCCATGCTGGCTGGTGTCTTACTGAAATTTGGTATTTCAGTATTTGGCAGCCTGCAACAATCCTGGGGCTTTGTACTTACCGTACTGGCCATTTATCTCATTTCTAAAAAGCTCAGTACCCGTTATAGCATTGTCATTACCGTACTGCTTGCAATTGTACTCTGTCCGTTCTTTATCGATTTTACACTTCCTCATTTGAACTGGAGTATCGCTCAGCCTGTATGGACCACGCCAGAATTTAGCCTGCAAGCTATTTTAGGACTAGCTCTTCCGCTGATGGTGATTAATCTGGCATCGCAATATTTACCAGGCCTGGCTGTAATTAAAAGTTATGGCTATCCACCCAAGGTAAATTCGATTTTAGGTTGGACGGGCCTCACTCAAGCACTACTCGCTCCCTTTGGCTGTTTCAGTGTTAATCTTGCCGCGATTAGCGCAGCAGTCAGTCTGGATGCACAGGCACATCCTGATCCGGCTAAACGTTATATCGCGGGTATGAGCTGTGGTCTGTTTTATATCCTGATGGGTTTCTTCGCTGCGACCCTGACCAGCTTATTGATGGCTTTTCCAGGTATTCTGATTACGGTTCTGGCTGGCATTGCCCTGTTTGGCACCATTGGCCATAACATCGCACTGGCTTTTCAGGACAGTCATGACCGGGAAGCCGCACTGATGACCTTTCTGTTCAGTGCATCCAATATCCAGTTTTTTGGAATAGGTTCAGCTTTCTGGGGCCTACTGCTTGGTTTGATGGTTTATTTACTATTTAGGCTTAAACCTCAGCTGGCTTAGACTTATATCTATCTCTTTTAATGTCCTGCCGTTTGAGAAAACAGATTGATGACCACTACACCGGAAATAATCAGGGCAATACCAATAAAAGCAGGAAGATCCAGCGCCTGCTTAAATACAATATAACCGACAATGGCCGTGAGAATGATCCCGACACCGGCCCAGATCGCATAAGCAATGCCTAAAGGAATCACCTTAATCACCTGAGACAGCAAATAAAAGGCGATACAGAATAAAACAACCACCGCTAAAGAAGGCCACAAATGGGTAAAGCCTTCAGATTTCACCAGAAATGTAGAGCCAGTGACTTCGGCAATAATGGCCAAACCCAACAAAAAATATGCCCAAGTTGCAGGATTCATTTTTTCACTCTCCAAATTTATCTTTCCTAGACCTAAACTTAGTTATGGTCTTAAGAAATAAATTTTTTATAAGTTTATGCTGAGGGGCGAAAGCTGATGCAAAAAATCCAGCGTCTTGATAAAAGTCTGCTGACTTTCTTTCTTGCCCATAAAGAACTGATATTCATGAATCAGCCAAGCTTTAGATTCGGGATAAAAAACTTCTGTTACTGGAACCTGCTGCGCTTTTAAAGCTTTGATAAAAGGCAAGGATTGGGTGTCGGTCAGAAAATCCTTGTTGCCCCCGCTAATGAATACTGGCGGATAAGATGGCGTAATATACTGGATTGGAGAAATACGTTTTAGAAACTCGGTATCATTTTTACGGTCACCTGTATAAGCCTGAATCAGGCTATATACTCCCCACTCTACGATCTTCATTTCATCAGGTGCGGTACTGGCGAATGACTCCAAGTCATAAATACCACAGTGCAGAATCAGACCTTTAAGCTGGGAAGGTTGCAGATAAGGTTGAAAATCCGATTGTTTGGCAAAGGCGGGATTTGTTAAAAGTGCAGCATAGTGGCTGGCCATATTCGCCCCGGCAGAATCTCCGGCCAGATATAAATTTTCGGCATCAATCTGGTATTCGGCTGCATGTTGAGTAATAAACTCCAAGGCCTGATCAATCTGATGTAACTGGCTTGGATAAATGGCTTGAGGTGCAAACTGATATTGGACCGATACCACATTATAACCTTGCGCAGCCAGAAGTTTAAAATAACCCCGGGCATGTTCTTTGGAACCAGAAATCCAGCCACCACCATGAATCCACACAATGGTTGGTTGCGGGCCGATATTTTCGATATTTTGTGGTTGATACAGATCCAGAGAGAGCTTTTTCTGCGGTTCATAGACCATATTCTGATGCACGATGACCGAACCTGGTGCATAGCGATCCATCACCTTTTGCTGCATCCCTGTGGTCAAATTAAAAGCACCGGCAATGACCCGACTATTTTGTACAGTATTTTGACAGCCTGCCAGAATAATTGAACAGAGCAGCAATAAATGAATGACAAAGAACCTCAAAACCTTCCCCCTAGATCAGCCAAAAAATAAGCCCAGGCAGTTTAAACCATCCCCAGAAAAACAGCGTCATTTATCCTGTTATTTTTGATCAATAAAACCTGAATTCCTAGTTTTTTACTCTGTTTTTTCTTTCATCAAATCTCTGCTTTTATGTGAAAAATATCTGTAATTTAAATATTTTTTGCCATTTTTCAGCTTTTTGCAATTGCACCCATGGGTGCACTGTGCTATCAATAAATCAGAGCGTAAAAAACACACAACATGCGGAGAAAAATCATGGCTTACCAACATATTTTAGTCCCAGTAGACGGTTCAGATATTTCCTTTTCTGCAGTTCGACATGCAGCCAAAATTGCCAAGGCATTTGGCAGTAAACTTTCCCTGATTAGCCTGATTGCAGAAGACCCTTTTACTGAAGCTGACTTCTACTACAGTTCAACGATTATGAAAGAGTATTTTGCTCAGGCTCATGCCAATGCAAAAAATGCCCTAAAAGAAGCCACTGCAATTGCAGGCAGTGAAGGTATAGAAGCAGATTCCCGCATTGTGACTGGCCTGGTGAATGCCGAACATATTGCTGAGACTGCAGAGGAAACCCAGGCTGATCTAATCGTCATGGGTTCACACGGCCGTAAAGGCTTCCAGAAAATGATTCTGGGCAGCTTTGCACAGGATGTTCTTGGCGCCAGTCAAATTCCGGTGTTAATCGTTAAAAAATAATCTGATTTGCGCATCTTCAAGGTGCGCAATTTTTTCAGGCAGTGTTTCTGTCTGAACCCTTCTACAGTAAACCTCCATTTTCTAAATGATCATTTCACTGCATATTCTAAAAATGAGGAAGCACCATGCAAAACTATGAACATATTCTTGTCGCACTCGATGAATCCTCGATGTCCTATGCTGCAGCTGAACATGCCCGCGAGCTGGCTAAAGCTTTTAATAGTAAGGTGACGCTGGTCAGTATTATTGCTGTAGACCCATTTAAAGGCGTGGACTTTTATAAAGTTGCTCCCGCAGTCACTGACTATTTCATGCAGGCAGAACAACATGCACTGGATCTTTTAAATGAGATTAAGGCAAATTTTGTGCATGATGGTACGCAAGTCATGACTAAAATCATTCATGGTATGGCACCTTCTGAAGGAATTCTTCAGGCAGCGCAGGAAGTTCCGACCGATCTGATTATCATGGGATCACATGGCCGTAAAGGTCTGCAAAAACTGATGCTGGGTAGCGTGGCACAGAATGTCCTTTCCCAGTCCGAGATTCCGGTATTGATTGTGAGACCTTAACGTAACCCAGACAACAAAAAAGCCTGCGATGCAGGCTTTTTTTAGCGAACTTTTTGATTCAGTTCGTTCAGGAAGAGTTCAGCATCCAGCTGGCTATTAAATACTTTTTTGTATTCTCCAGCTTGCTGAATAGAATGCGGTGTATATTGAAGGGAGATTTCAAACAGACCAGTCGCAGCATTTCTGCTGACATGAACCGCAATAATATGCCGAGTATTTAAATAAAAACCATCTTCGATTTTCACTAACATCTTGAATAAGACCTCTAGTATATCAATTTGAAGATTTCTTCATGTTTAATAGAAAAGTATAGTTTTACTTTCCTGTCTAGCCTCTTACTGTAAACCTTTTATGTGACTGATTTCACATTATAGTATTTTAAATGCGCTTAAATTCACCATTTAAAATAAGTCAATAATAAAAAGCCGGATCAGTTGATCCGGCTTTTTACATAACGATCTTATACGCTTAACATGCTGTTCAATGTCTCTGAGACATTTTTCGATTTCACCTGTGGTTTTAAAGCTTCAAGTTGTGCTTTGACTTCACTGCGTTGTGGTTCAATCAGGGTATACCAGCGTGAAAGCACCTGAAGTAGACGTGAACCGACAATCGGGTTTTTCTGATCCAGATATTTCGCCAGCTCGATATAATGCTGCACACCAAAGCTCCAGGTATTGACCGGATTGGCATTCAAACCGCCACTCACCGCACGGATACGGTTTGGCACTTTCAAGTCATAATCCGCATGCTCAGTGAGTGCTTTAATTGTTTCTGCAGTCGCTTTTGGATGAGCTGCTTGCAGCATGAACCATTGATCCAGTGCCAGTGCTTCATCTTTAAAGCGGTTATAGAAATCATCCAGGAATGCTTTAGCTTGAGGTGCATCATTCCATACCAGAACACGCAAGGCACCCAAACGTTCAGACATATTGCCTGTGTTTTGGTATTGCTGCCCTGCCAGTTCAAATGCACTTTCATCACCTTGACGTGCAATCAGCATCAACATGATATTTTTCAGTGCACGCACACCCATCGCCTGAGAGAAATCTGACTGCAGCTCAGGATCCAGACTCAGATAGATTTCTTTAGCTGTTGCTCCAAAGGCACGTGCCAATTTATGCAGCAAGGCATCACGTTTTTCCTTGATCATGGCTGGATTATAGTCTGTATCAATACGGCTACCCAGGTAACCTTCAGCCGGTACATCAAACAGACGGGAAGCCAATAACGGATCTTTTTGAATCAGATCAGGCAAGGTATTTAGCATTGCCTCGATATAGATTTCAGAAGGTTGATCATCCAACAAAATGCGTTCTAATAAAGTCTGGGTCGCCTGCCACTGGTTAAAACCATTGGTTTCATATTGCAACAGGAACGCCAGTTCTTGTTCAGAGTAATCAAAATGCAGATCAACGGGTGCAGAGAAGTTACGTAGTAAAGAAACCACCGGCTTGCTGGTTAGACCGCTAAACTCGATGGTCGCTTCATCCTGATCAAACAGATACACCCCATCTTTGACGCCATTTTCAAATAAGGCATCAGAGTGCAGGCTCAGCTGCTCGCCTGTAGCCGCATCAAACAAAGCCAAAGCCACTGGAATCGGAACAGCTTTCAGATTCGGATATTTCGGATGAGCTTTCAGACTTTGCTTAAAGCGAAGACGATAAGTTTGTGTATCTGCATCATACTCACCTTTAGCGACCAGTTTCGGTGTACCTGGCTGGTTATACCAAGTCAGGAAGTTTGATAGATCTACCCCTGAACCGGCAGTCAAGGCAGCTACCCAGTCTTCAACCGTTACGGCCTGACCATCATGACGGCGGAAATATTCATCTGTACCTTGACGGAATTTTTCTTTACCGAGCAAAGTCGCCATCATACGGTTAATTTCCGCACCTTTTTCATACACGGTCGCCGTATAGAAGTTATTAATTTCTACAAAATGATCCGGTCGCGGTGGATGCGATAAAGGGCCAGAATCTTCCGGAAACTGATGCGCTTTCAGGACTGCCACATCATCAATACGTTGTACCGCAGCAGATTGTAGATCTTCAGAAAAAGACTGATCACGGAATACGGTCAAACCTTCTTTCAGGCACAGCTGGAACCAGTCACGGCAAGTAATCCGGTTACCCGTCCAGTTATGGAAATATTCATGGGCAATCACTGATTGCACACGCATGATGGCAGCATCAGTTGTATATTCTTCATCAGCCAATACACATGAGGTATTGAAGATATTCAGACCTTTGTTTTCCATCGCACCCATGTTAAATGCGCTGGTTGCTACGATCATATAATTATCAAGGTCGTATGGCAGACCATAATGCTCTTCATCCCAACGCATGGAATGTTTCAACGCTTCCATCGCGATTTTGCATTTTGGAATGTCTTTTTCTTCAGCATAGATTTCCAGTGCGACATCACGACCTTCTGATGTGGTATAGCGGTCTTTCATCACTGCCATATCACCGATTACGCAGGCAAATAAATAGCTCGGCTTTTTGGTTGGATCTTGCCAAAGTGCATAGTGGCGGTTTTCATCCACTTCGCCGGTTTCGATCAGGTTACCGTTAGCCAGTAGAACCGGATACTTTTTGTCAGCTTCGACACGAGTGGTAAATACAGACAATACATCTGGGCGGTCTGGATAGAACGTAATTTTACGGAAACCTTCCGGTTCGTTCTGAGTTACGAATAAATCTGAACTGGCCTGATACAGACCTTCCAGCATGGTATTGCTTTCTGGATGAATCTTGACCACTGTTTCAATAGTCGCCTGATCTGGAGCATTGCTAATCACCAGTTGCTCAGCATCCAAAATATAATCTGATGCATTTAGTGGCTGACCATTTAACTGGATCGATTGCAGTTCCAGGTCACGACCAAGCAATACCAGATCACCTGCTGTTTGGCGCTGCATCTCCAGTTTGCTGCTGACCAGCGTATGATCGTCATAGACTTGAATATTCAGGTCGATTGAATCTACAACAAAAGAAGGTTTTTGATAGTCTTTTAAATAAATGGTTTGATCTGCTTCGATCACCGGATTCGCCGCGATATTCATATAATGTCCTGATCCTTTATTGCACAGCTTCTAAGGCAAAAGATTGTCAATGCATTGATCATACGCCTTGATCTTGAACCTGTCTGTGCGTTTCATTTGTATTGTATATGGGAATAATTACTGATCTTTTCAATTGAGCTACATCAAAATATACGATAATCGCCTTATATTTGCTCGATATCTAAAATCCCCATCTCTAAAACAACTTAAAGATAAAATAAAAAAAGCTTTCATCTGCACTGTATGATTCCTCTATGCATGATTACTGCACATGCAAAGTATTATTCCAATATGAAAAATTACTGCCTGGGTTCAGGACAACCTTATATCTAATTTAGATGCTGGGCGCTGCAAAACCTGACTTCTAAAAGATTAAGTTCTGGTTAATCTGCGTTCCAAATTTCATTTTAAATGCACAAATGACATGCACCAGTTTGAATGCATTTTGCATCACCCAACAGCAATGGCAGGATTCAAAGAAAGATATATGCCAAGTTTTCGGCTAATATCATATTTTTTTACATTTTCTTATGTGCTTGATTTAAAAATATATAATTTATGATTAATAGCAATTCCGAAATATTGATTAAAAAATGAGCATAGTTTTTGCTACAGTTTAAGTGTGTTTTCTCCAAGCGCAAAGACTCCAAGAATAACGACAACAAAGAAATTGAGGTGAGCTATGTATTTAAAACAGCATGTGGTACGGATTGAAAATCTTAAAACACTTCAGGTTCTGGATCAGGCCAATATTGATCATAAAGTTATTGCCCTGTTCATGAGTTCTGAAGGCGTTCAGCTACAGGCGCATGAGGTCAGTGCGATTCTGAATACTTATGATGCACTCGGTGCCAAAAAGGTTCCATCCAAAAAAGTGCAGGCGTTGATTCAAGCGAAACATCAAGGAGAGGAAGACGAAACATTACCCTGCCCCGTTTAAAAACGATGATCCAGTTTTCTTGAATACAGGGCTACTTCGGTAGCTCTGTTCGTTTAAAGGCTCTCTTCTTCTGAAATCTGCTTTATTAAAAATATTGTCAAATGACGCGTGACTTTGATGAGCTGTGTATAATCGCAGTTTCTCTTTATTCTGGAGTTGTGCGCAATCATGGTATTCAACGTTCTGCAAAAACAGCTTGATGAAAGTACGCAGTGCCCGTTATGTAAGGCCTCCATGTACTGGATCGAGGCAGAACAGTATGATCAGGACATTACTTATCATGAATGCAGCCACTGCCAGCATCAGCTCTATACCGACCAGAAACATAACTGTTATTGCGATCAGTGTCTGGCTCAGCGTAAACGTATGCTGAAAGAAGTCCGTTTACAGGAAAACCGGAAATTTCATAAAAAACAGGATCGGCATGAATATGAGCTCAATCAGCTCAGCTTTATTAATAAACTGTTTCTGCTCTCGATTCTGGATGAACAGGTTCTGGAACATAGCCAGCATCAGGAATATATTGACTGGCATGCCATTAAATATTATTCCATCAGCCCGAATTACCTGTATCAACATGGTCTGGTCAAAAATCTGCTGAAAGACCAGATTCTAGTTCCTAGAGATATTCAACAAGAGAATCAGCAGTACTATATTAATGTACGTCTGGATGGCTATTCTGAGCCAAGCCTGTTTAGTATTACCCAGCAATTGCGTTACTGGTTCTATGAAAATCTGAGCAAAGGCGTACCTTTTAAAAGTGCGGATGAAGTCAAAGATGCACTGTATTGTCTGCTGTATCAGGAAGTCATTCAATTCGCTCAGTTCTATTGCCGTAGCTGGGGTATCCAGATTGCGGGCAATCAAAGTTTTCAGGCTTTCTGCTATCGCCTGCTCGATGTTTTGGCTGTGGGACAGATTTATTATCTCGTGCAATCGGCCCTCGAATATCTGTATCAGCAGAAAGCTTTAAAACCACGAAATGAAAATTTCATTAATACCAATTTACTGAAAAAGACCCTACAGCAATATCGGGAACGTTCAGTGAATGAAAAATGGGAAACCTCTATCCTGCCTCGCCCACCGCAATTGCCTTTGAGCAAAATGAGCAGCATCCTGTTTTTCCGCTTCCTGGGTTATGATGAAAATATTTTCTTCCAACCGGTCTGGCGTTCATGGCAAAAGATTGAACCACGCCTGAAATTTTATTCACAAAAACGCTGTATGCATTGCGGCTCACAAGAGCTTACTGTTGAATATGATGCCAGCGATTATGTCAGCCTGTTATGCCGTAACTGCAAACATCAAGACCATTATTTTACCCGCTAAGCATTTAGCAGCCCTATTCATATTTGAAAGATCAGGATGATGAATACTTCCGTGCAACAATTACAAAATACTTTTCTCGATCAGATCTGTGAAGCCTGGTCATTGCTTCAAGAGCAGCAACCCTTGGTGCATGTGATGACTAATGCGGTGGCCAGCAACTATGTGGCCAATATCTTGCTGGCTGCGAATGCTTCGCCCGCCATGATTGATAATCCTTTTGAAGCAGAGGGTTTTGTCAAAATTGCCGGGGCACTCAGTTTAAATTTGGGAACGCCGACTACTGAACAGGTTGAGGCAATGCAGATTGCTGCGAAAACAGCACACAGCATTCAAAAGTCATGGGTACTAGATCCTGTTGGTTATGGAAATGTACTGCATTGGCGTTCAGGTGTTGTGGATCAGCTCATGATCTATCAACCCACAATTTTACGGGGGAATGCTTCAGAAATTGGTGCTTTGGCAGGGAAAAATATTGAGTCCAAAGGCGTCAATAGCACTGTCGATAGCTCGGAAGTTTATCTACAGGCGCAGTCCTTACTGGAACAATGTGAATGTATTGCTATTTCAGGTGAGTCTGATTACATCATTTCCAGAGATTATCCGGTGATTCAGGTTTTAGGCGGTTCATATTTACAGCCGCGCGTCACAGCAACTGGATGTGCCCTAGGGGCCCTGATTGCAGCGTATAGTGCAGTAAGTTCTCCTGCGATCGCAGCGCTCTCTGCTCATGTTCATTTTGCAATCGCCGGTCAATTGGCTTTTGCCAAAGCACCGACCTTAGGCCAGTTTAATGCTGCATTTACCGATGAGATCCATCAATTGAATATAGAAACGATCCGTCAATATGCAGACTTTCGGATTTTGGCGGATTAAGCATCAGTCGGGTGTTTTATAATGAACACATAGAACACCCTATTACACTATTCAACTTATTTTTAGATAATTAAATTCAGCCCTAATCTGGCAAAAATAATTTTTCAAGCGCTCAAGCTGAGTATTGTGTAAGCTTTGGATGAGCTTTTGTATCTCGAATTTGACTAATATCTTTCAAAATTACGTGAAATATATATTTTACCACTTAGTCAAATTCACACTTATTTTTAAACTTTATTTAAATTTGTTTAATAATTCTAAATAAAGCATGTCTGTATTTTGATACTTCAGTAAGATTTATTACTTCTAAACCTGTAAAACCTATTACGCATTCTTGGCTTCCGAAATATTCAATACTCCATTTAGCCTGAAGAATAAGCTTAGGTGAGCATTAATATCTAAGTCATAAATAATATTCAATAAAAGAGTCAGTTGCCCTTAAGCAACTGACTCAAAAAATAATCAAGACAGGCGATTAACCCTGATAATGGATACTCACCGACTTAATCCGGTTATTTTCGATTTCCATTACCTTGAATTGAATACCTTGGTAGTTCAGTTCAGTGCCTACCTCGACCACACTATTGGTTTTATCCAGAATCAGACCGGCAACACTGATATAGCCTGCATCTTCATCAATCAGATCCAGCATACCGAGCTCAAGTTCTAATTGGTACAAATCCAGCATACCAGATGCAATCCAGTGTGTATCATCAACTTTGACCAGATCCAGCTGCTCATCGGCATCCGGGAATTCACCGGCAATTGCCTCAAACACATCTAGCGGTGAAATCAGACCTTGTACATGACCAAATTCATCGCTCACCAGCACCAGAGAGCCTTTTGAGGTACGTAAGGTATTAATCGCGTCAATCACCTTCATTCTTTCAAAGATATAGATAGGGCGATGACGCTTGATCAAAGCTTTTAACTCTTCCGGTTCATCCAGTACATCTAACAGCTCTTTGGCACGAACGATGGTAATCACCTTATCCAGACTGCCCCGACAAACCGGAAACAGGCTGTGGGGTACAGACAGGATTTTTTCACGGATTTGTTCCGGACTATCCTCCAGATCGACCCAGGAAATCTGACTTCGTGGGGTCATGATCGATGCTACAGAACGCTCTGCCAAGGTCAATACCCCGCCAATCATATAGCGTTCTTCATCCGCAAAGGTTTCCTGTGCTTCATGCTGAGTAGTACTGGTGGTTTCAAGCTTAGCGCCCATCAGTTGGAGAATACTGTTAGCAGTGCGATGACGCAACGGAATCTTGGCTTCATGTTTCGCAGCATTGCGCTGACTAAACTGGTTAAAGGCTTCAACTGCAATTGCAACGCCAATACCAGAATAGATGTAACCTTTCGGAATATGGAAACCGAAACCTTCTGCCATCAGGCTGATCCCGATCAGTAGCAGGAAGCTCAAACACAGAATCACGACCGTAGGATGACGATTCACAAAGTCAGTCAATGGTTTAGACGCCAATAACATCACGGCCATCGCGATAATCATGGCCGCCATCATGACATAGATATTATCGACCATACCTACGGCGGTAATCACCGAGTCCAGTGAAAATACGGCATCCAGTATGACAATCTGAGCCACAACTGCTGTAAAGCCTGCATATGCCACCTTGGTCGTAACCTGTATTTCAGGCTTGCCTTCAATTTTTTCATGAAGTTCGGTAACAGCTTTATAGAGCAGGAATAAACCACCAAAGAGCAGAATCAAATCCCGTCCAGAGAAAGTCCAGTTAAATAATTGAATAAGCGGTTGAGTCAAGGTGACTAACCAGGAGATCGCAAACAGCAGACCTAAACGCATTAGCAAGGCCAAGGATAGACCAATCACACGGGCCTTATCACGCTGTTCAGGAGGAAGTTTCTCAGCCAGAATGGCAATAAAGACTAGGTTATCAATACCTAAAACGATTTCGAGAATAATAAGAGTAATTAAACCAACCCAAATTCCGGGATCTAATAAAAATTCCATTAGAACACCATCCCGTTTGAGTATGTAAGCAACGAATATGGAAGATCAACGCACGGCGAGGGATCCATTTAATTTAACCTTTTCGACTTAAGATGTATCTATTATGCATAAACTTATGATTTTTGAACAATAAAATTTATGAAAAACTGTTGCACCGCTTTGCCTCTCCTCATTCTAAAATCTTTTAATTTTCAAATCATTGGCCTGAATCTGTTATGTTCTACATAACTCATTACAAATTAAAGAAAATTTAGGCTTCTTTTTGACCCTAAGCGCATTAAATCTAACTGATAGAAGCCTGAGATATAAATTACTGTTTCTCTTAATATTCATATCTAATCATGCATCATAAAATATTGAATCATCCACTATCCGACTAAGTCCATTAAATCCACTTATCTAAAGACATATTTTAAATATGGATTTTTTTATTAAAATGGTTCATACACGTTATAAATAGTTAGTCGTGAGATCAAAAAGATGCATAAGTTTCTCATCCAAAACGGTTTTATTCGATGAGTGACCAATTTAAATGTACTCGCTCTAGCTTTCGGTCAGATTTGAGAAATCCGCATCTGCATCGTGCTACAGATTAAAAATGTATCAGAGCATTCATTTAAACAGCATCGATTTTGAATTGTATTTCCGCATACTCACCAAAAGTAAGATATGCGCAGGTCGGCCATTTATCCATATGGTTTGCCAACCCAGCTCTTATTTAGACTCTAAACCTAATCTGGAGCCTTAAGATTTGCATGTCATATCAATGCCATTCATCTGGATAAAGACAGTTACAATTTGCCCCGATTGAGCTACAACATGTAAATCGCCTGATTTTTTGATGTTAAGAAGATCTAACAAATGCAATCTCGTTAACATTTTAAAAATAAAGGTTGAAACATGTATAAACTTTTACATAAAATGTCAGTGCCCTAGAAAAATAAATAAAAGGAACATTTCATGACTAAAAAATATGCAAAATTTTTACCTTGTGCAGAAGACTTTAATTTAGAAAACTTTCCATACTACTGGGTGACTCAAGTCCATGCCCAATATGTCCTAAATGTAGATCATGCACTAAAAAAGTATGGTGTCGATAATTCACGTCGCCGTATCTTGCTTGCTCTTAAAGCCAAACCACATGCCAGCGTTTCTGACCTGTCAGAAATGGTCGTATCTAAAATGTCGACAACCACCAAGATCGTTTATCGCTTAAAAGATGAAGGTCTGGTTGAAACCTATTCCTGTGAAGACGATGCTCGTATTACCCGTGTCGTGCTGACTGAAAAAGGAATGGAAATGACACATAAAATTAATGACCTGACCAATGTTGTACTGGAACAGTCATTTGAAGGGCTAACCCCATTACAAATTGAAAAAACTATGGAAAGCTTACGCCATATCTTTAAAAACTTGGCTCGTTAAGTATTTTTTCAATTTTGAATTTAGCTGGCGAGATCAATAACACCTTTTATAATAATTAACGATCCGCCATTGCTTTCTAGGTTTTAGGAATCAAAAAAGTTCAGCTGTGGACTGGCTTTTTTGATTCTTTCTTTTGGTACATGTGAACATTCGAACTCCTCTACTGGAAATCCCTGTACAAAGCTGCGAATATCCGGTTGTGTGAGATTCAGCCATTCATGTAAACGTTCATGCGGAATCACAATGACTGAACGTTTAATATTTCCCGGCTCATGAAACTCTTTCATCATGGGATGGTCTATTGCATCCATCGTAATCATACTGGCCGAACGTACAATTTCATCCTGCACCCGTGCAATTTCATAGAGTGCCGCAATAAAGGTCGCTTTTCCATCCTTGCGTCTGACGCCCCAGCGCTGTGGTTTATTATCAAAATACTTTGACTCATAAAATTCCGAGACGGGAATTACCCCAAACTTGCATTTGACTGTCGCTTCTACAAAGGTTGGTTTTTGCAGCAAAGTTTCATTTCTGGCATTGTAGGTTTTTGTCCCAATCGTTTTATCCTCTGCCCATTTGGGAATAAAGCCAAAGTTAACCGAGCGCCATTCCAGACCTTGATCAGATTGAAATAACAAGGGGGTAGCATAATTCGGATAGACTTCTTCCGGATATTCAAAGGGAATTTCCGGCAAGCCCAGATCATGTATTTGCTGTGAAGTTAAAGGCTTAAAGTTGGCACACATGCTTAATCAGACAGATCACTTGATGTTCTGATTATAGCTTGATGCCAAGCTTAAACCTGTATGGATTATGGATAAGTTTCTATCATTTAATATTATTCACTGGGTACAGTCAGCCAGTGAGTACGGGTGAATTCCTCAAAAATCCAGCGTCCATTAAAACGCCCAAGCCCAGAGTTTTTCTCTCCCCCAAACGGAGCATTAGCCTGATCTGCCACACTAATACCATTGATATGAGTCATACCGATATCCAGCTGTTCTGTAAAACTGATACCACGTTCAATATTCGAAGTACAAACCGCACTGGATAAGCCAAAACGGGTATCATTGGCCAGCTTTAAGGCATGTGCTTCATCACGAGCTTTCAGTACTGGCAGAATCGGTCCAAAACTTTCTTCCTGAGCCAGTGGAGATTCAGGTGCTACCCCAGTAAAGATATGTGGATAGACCAGATTACCTTCTATCCCCCCTTCGTATACCAGCTCTGCACCCTGCTCTTTTGCACTTTGAATAATCTGCTGATGTTTTTTGATCTGACTCTGATTGATGATCGGCCCAATGATGGTCTCTTCCAGATTTGGATCACCCACAGCAACAGTTTTCACTCGCTCTAAAAGTTTTTCCACATAGGCATCATGAATAGACGCATCGACAATGACCCGATTGGTGCTCATACAGATTTGCCCCTGATGCATAAAGCGCCCCATGATTGTCAGTTCTACTGCCAGCTCAAGATCAGCATCATCCAGAATCACCAGTGGCGCATTTCCGCCCAGTTCCAGCGCCAGACGTTTAATTCGAGGGCTGGCTAAGGCTTTACTTCCTACATTCTGTCCGACTTCAGTAGAGCCCGTGAATGAGATCATTTTTGGAATCGGATGTTCGACAAAATAATCACCGATTTCACTGCCTGCACCTGAAACCACATTGAGCACACCTGCGGGTAAACCAGCTTCTTCAAACAATTTGCCTAATAAGGTTCCACCTGTCACTGGTGTATCACTTGCTGGCTTGAGTACCACACTATTTCCACAGGCAATCGCTGTTGCTACCGAACGCATGGATAAATGAAATGGAAAATTCCATGGGCTAATGACACCAATCACACCCAAGGGTTTACGCAGTACCAGACTTTTACGTTGGGGATCTTTGCTCTCCAGCTGTTCAGTCTTGATCTGCTCCGGAAATTTCTGACTTTCCTGAATAATGGATAAAGCAGCGCCAACTTCCAGACCCGCTTTAAAACGGGTACTTCCAGACTCAAGAATTAACCAGTCAATAATTTCATCTTGGCGTGCCTGAATCACCTGTTGTAGTTTTTGCAGGATTTGCTGTCTTAACTCAACTGATTTAATAGCACCCTGCTGAAAGGCTTTATCAGCTGCAGCATAAGCCGCATCCACATCTGCTGTACTGGCAGACTGCAAAGTAAAGATCGTATCCTGGGTGTAGGGATTCAGATTCTGAATCATTTTCTGGGAACGGCCGGGTTGCCACTGACCCGCAATAAACTGCTGATCCAAATGTTGATATGCCATGCTGTTCTTCCCTGCAATTTATTGATTTGCTTTTACTTTAGCAGAGCCATTTCAGGATGGAAGTGACAGCGACGAATTGTTACGCTTTTATCTTTAGCTTTATAAGTAAGTGGAACTTACTGATGCATGATTCTCTTTTATCGCAGTTTAAATCTTCCAGTACATCAGCCAAAATACGATTCTTAGAAATTAAAAATTGCGAATTAAACTGAGTCTTAAATACACTATCCAAAGCTCTACAGCTACCCAGCATGAGGAACTGTAAACGCTCATACGAATAGCGACTGGCAGATATAAAGCTACTGTTTAACAGATAATTATTATTAAAATTTTCTTCTGTGACATTGTTCTGTTTTAGGTGTTCAGTCAGTTAGTTTACCTTCCAAAAGAACATTTTTATCCTTAGATCTTTTTTAAGAGCAATAAAAAAGCCTCCGAAGAGGCTTTTTTTCAAGTTACAGGATTAGTCACCTGTATAACCTTTAAGTTTTAAACGAGCTGCATGTAGAAGCGGCTCTGTATAGCCTGATGGCTGTTCACCACCTTTGAAGATCAGATCAGAAGCAGCCTGGAATGCAATACTATTGTCAAAATCAGCAGCCATTGGCTTGTACAGTGGATCATTCGCATTTTGCTCATCCACAATTTTCGCCATGCGTTGCATTACTTCTTCAACCTGTTCACGCGTTACAATTCCATGACGTAACCAGTTGGCAACATGCTGAGAAGAAATACGTAAAGTTGCACGGTCTTCCATCAAGCCCACATCATTGATGTCTGGAACTTTAGAACAACCTACACCCAGATCAACCCAACGAACAACATAACCCAAGATACCTTGACAGTTATTTTCCAGTTCTTTCAGTTTCTCTTCTTCAGACCAATTGGTATCAGTTGCAAGAGGTGGAGTCAACAAATCATCTAAAGGCAACGCTTCAGTTGCAAGCAATTCTTGCTGACGGTTTGCCACGTTAATTTGGTGGTAGTGAATCGCGTGAATCACTGCACCTGTTGGAGATGGAACCCATGCACAGCTTGCACCTGCTTCAGGATGTTCAGTCTTGGTTTTGTACATGTCTAACAGCATGTCTGGTTTTGGCCACATGCCTTTACCAATCTGTGCTTTACCACGTAGACCTGTTTGTAGACCTACCATGACGTTACGGTTTTCGTAAGCTGGGAACCATTTTTGGCCTTTGATTTCGCCTTTACGCACGAACGGACCTGCTTCCATGAAGGTATGGATTTCATCACCTGTACGATCCATGAAACCGGTGTTAATGAAGATGGTACGGTCTTTTGCCTGAGCAATACAGTTTTTCAGGTTAACCGAAGTACGACGCTCTTCATCCATGATACCAATTTTCAGCGTTTTCGCAGGTAAACCAAGCGCCTGTTCAGCACGTTCAAACAGTTCAACCGCAAATGCAACTTCTTCCGGACCGTGCATTTTTGGCTTAACGATGTACATAGAACCGGTACGTGAGTTCTTGATCGTGTTCTCACCACGGATATCAGCCACAGAAAGCAATGGAGTTACCAATGCATCCATAATGCCTTCATAAATTTCTTCGCCATCTACAAGGATCGCCGGGTTTGTCATCAAGTGACCCACGTTACGAAGCAGCATCAATGAACGGCCATGAACCTTGGTCTCACCGCCTTCAACATTTTTGAAAGTACGGTCAGCATTTAGTTTACGGGTAATGGTCTTGCCATTTTTCTCGATAGACTCTTCAAGCGTACCTTTCATCAAGCCTAACCAGTTACGGTAGCCTTCTACTTTTTCTTCAGCATCAACTGCTGCAACAGAGTCTTCCAAGTCCTGAATCGTCGTTACAGCTGCTTCAAGCACAACGTCTTTTACGCCTGCAGCATCTGTTTGGCCAATTGGGCTGTTTGCATCAATCTGGATGATCGCATGCAGGCCGTTATTTTTCAATACAATTTCAGTCGGTGCAGAAGCTTCGCCATTGTAACCAACGAATTTAGAGCTATCCGCAACAGTTGTGGTAGAGCCGTCTTTCAGCGTTACAACCAGTGCATTACCTTCAACTGCATATTTGGTTGCATCAGCATGTGAACCTTGTGCCAGCGGGAATGTTTCATTTAAGAAGTTTTTCGCGAATGCGATAACTTTCTCACCACGTTTCGGGTTATAGCCTTTACCTTTTTCAGCACCATCTTCTTCAGAGATCACGTCGAAGCCGTATAAAGCGTCGTATAAAGAACCCCAGCGTGCATTCGCTGCGTTCAGGCAGTAACGTGCATTACGTACTGGAACTACCAGCTGTGGGCCAGCCAATAGTGCAATCTCTTCGTCTACATTTTCAGTGCTGATCTGGAAATCTTCTACTTCTGGTAATAAGTAGCCAATTTCAGTCAAGAAAGCTTTGTAAGCTTGTAATTCAAATGTGTTATTGCGATGCCATTCATCAATTTTAGCTTGAATATCATCACGCTTAGCCAAAAGTGCTTTGTTTTTAGGGCTAAGATCAACAACGACTTGTTCAAAGTTCTTCCAGTATGTTTCGCTGTCCAAACCAGAACCTGGTAGTGCTTCATTTTCGATAAAATCGTAAAGTTCTTTAGCAATCGCTAACTTGCCTTTTTGAATACGTGCAGTCATTGTCTTTCCTGATATTGCTACTTTTTATACAAGAGATTCTAGTATACCGATTAAAATCTAGCTGAATAGTACTATCACACCGCAAAATAATGAGCATTTTTCTAATAAGAATACCCTCATATTCTTATTAAATGATGTCACACACGATGCAATATCATCCTGCTAAATACCCTCATGACAGTGTATAAAGTTTTTGAAATGTAGAAATTAGACTTAAGTTCAGATTTTTGAATAAAAGTTGTCCGTTCTTTTTATACAAGGTCATATTTAGATCAAGATTAAGCCATGTTTGGCTGAGCTTGTCGATCTTTGACGCAATGGAATGCATAAAAAAGCGCCGGTCATGACCAGCGCTTGTTGTATTTATTCAGGCTCACTTGAAGCTATTTTCTCGATCTGGCGATGTTCAGAATGCAGGTATTCATCTGACTGCATTTCCAATAAGCGTGAACGAGTCCGTTCAATTTCGAAAGCCAGTCGCTCACCTTTATAAAGATCAACGATATTATCTTCTGAGGTCAATAGTAATTTGACTCCACGGTCATAAAATTCATCGACCAGATAAATGAAACGGCGTGTGGCATCATTCAGGAAATCGGTTAAATGCGGCACATTGCTGACTAATACCGTATTGTAAATATTCGCAATTTCAATGAAGTCAGCTGGACTACGCGGTTTTAGACATAGTTCAGAGAACTCACACCACAAGACATCTTCAGTATGGGCCACAGTTTCCACAATGCGGTTATTGATGATGATTGGCTCTTGAGAAGAGGTTTGGGTTTGAGTCAGTGCGGTATAGCGATGTGCCAACCAGTTTTTATTATCATGCGTTAGTGGATATTTGAATAATTGCGCCTGCTTTAAGACACGTAAACGGTAATCCACACCGGCATCTACATTCAGAATGACACAGTTTTTCTTGACCATTTCAATGGTTGGCAGAAAACGGTCACGGTGAATCCCATTTTTATATAAACCATCTGGTGCAATGTTCGAAGTTGCCACCAGCGTAATGCCACGCTCAAACAGCTTCTGGAACAGATCACTCAGGATCATGGCATCTGTCACGTTAGATACAAAGAATTCATCAAAACAGATCACCACAGCATCTTTATAAATCTGATCCGCTACCAGATCCAGAGGATTGCGCTGACCCGAAAGCTTGTTTAATTCACGATGCACATGTTGCATGAAATGGTGAAAGTGCATACGGGTTTTACGGCGAAATGGAATCGATTCATAAAACTGATCCATGAGCCAGGTCTTGCCACGACCTACTCCGCCCCACATATATACGCCTTTTGGCGAAGTCTGACGACGAAAACGGCGAAAGGCTTTTTTAGACGCTTTGAAGCGCTGAATTAATTCCAGCCAGGTACGATTCAGCTCATGTACTGCCATGGCCTGTGCATCATCAGGCATAAACTGTCCTGAAGACAAAGCCTGTGCATAACGTTCTGCAGGAGAGATCGGACTAAAAGCGGTGCTGTGCTGTGAATTAAAATCGGACATAGGTTTCGTACTATTCAGGATCTGTTTAATTATAGCGGAGTTTAGAACGCACACTATAACACTTTGGCATTAACTAACTTAGGCTATTTTATATATTGCCGAGGACTTTGCCCAAACCAACGCTTAAAGGCATGGTTAAAAGCAGCCGGTTCGGAATAACCCAATAACTCTGCAATCATTTCAATCGAATACTGTTTATATTCAATGAGTCGCAAAGCTTTATCTTTAATAATCTCTTCGCGAATCTGTTTATAACTGGTATCGAACTGCTGTAATTGATGGCGTAAAGTACGTTCTGGAATATTCAGAGCCTGAGCCGTTTCAGCCATACTCGGCATCAAACCGGTTTGCAGCTCCAGATAATCCTGTACTCGCTGTACCACAGTCGGGACATCAGCATCTTCCGCCAGACGTTCCAGTTCAGTCAGACACTTTGCTTCATAGACTGCAAAGGTCTCCGCATCTGCTGAAGGAATTCGGATATCCAAAATGGCCTCATCAAACCAGAATGCAGCTCTTGCAGCACCAAACTGTACCTGTGTTCCATAATAATCATTATAGATTTTCTGGGTAGCAGGTTGTTCCGGTGCGGCGAAAGGCAGTTCAATCTGCAAGTCAGGCTTGGACAAACCCATCATCTTGTAAATATCGCGAATGAACTTGAAAGTACCTGAAATCTCAGCTTGCGCGACCAGCATTCCCAGATGATCTTCCGTTTTCTTGGGATAATAGCAAAGCGCACTGCGGTACTCACTTTGCTCCACTCCCAACTGACCGGTAAGATGCGTCAATTGCTGAAAACGAATCACCTGGTGCATCGCATCACGTACAGTAGGACTGGTCACCAACAACATCAGCAAAGGCCCATAACCTGCCAATGCATAATGCTGGCCGATCAATAAACCCTGTTCTGGCTGGATATCCTGACCCACCACCTTGAGCACATCATATTCCACGCTTGGGTGAATAATTGAAGTCGGATCAAGCGCATCAACACGCAAGCCGATATTTTGCAGTTTTTGATCGACCTCTATGCCAGCCTTGCGCATGCCCTGGATCAGATACATCAGACTGAGAACAGAACGTTTCATAACCATACAAATACAATGTGATAGCTCTAGTTGTACTATAAAAATAAGCAGTCGGCTATTGCCGTTTAGATCAATTTTATATCTAATGGCCAGTTAATAAATCAAGATAATTATCCATTATTAAAATAAGCAAGGAATGCGAAGATGCTGGACAATACAAGCCTTACCCACACTCATCCTTATACCAAAGTGGCCATTATCGGTGCCGGTTTTGGCGGGATAGCGATGGCAGTACGTTTACAGCAGCAAGGCATCCATGATTTTATTATTTTAGAAAAAGATAGCGATTTTGGTGGAACTTGGCGCGATAATCAGTATCCGGGAGCGGCCTGTGATGTGCAATCACATATGTATTCCCTTTCCTTTGCTCCCAAAACTGACTGGTCAAAACGCTATGCCGAAGCACCGGAAATTTTTAGCTATATTCAGGATTTAGTCAGTGATTATAATCTTCGGGCTTTTGCTCGGCTGAATACCGAAGTACTTGGGGTTCATTACCAGCAAGACCGATGCTTATGGCAGATCCATCTGCAGGATCAAAGCATTCTGGAAGCCCAGTTTGTAGTATTTGCCTCTGGCCCTTTACATATTCCTCAAATTCCCCATATTCCGGGCATTGAAAAATTTAAGGGCAAAATCTTTCATTCTTCTCACTGGGATCATCATTATGATCTCAAGGGAAAAAATGTCGCATCGATTGGGACAGGTGGCAGTGCAATTCAATATATCCCTGAAATTGCACCCGAATGCAAACAGCTCTATGTCTTGCAACGCACTGCGGTTTGGGTCATTCCACGGGATGAGCGCCTATATCATGACTTGGAAAAAAAGCTGTTTTCCAAATATAAATGGTTCCGCAAGTTACACCGTATTCGGCTGTACTGGTCCAATGAATCACGCGTGGTGCCTATCGTTAAACCAGCTGTCATGAAATATGCTCAGAAACTGGCTGAAGCTTATATTCGTTATCAGGTCAAACACAAGGAAACTGCCAAGAAATTAACCCCAGATTACATCATGGGCTGTAAACGGATTCTGGTGTCTAATCAATATTTCCCCACCTTTAACCGTAAAAATGTGGAACTAGTGACTGAAGGCATTCGTGAAGTGACCGAAAACAGTATTATTACAGCAGATGGTAAAGAACGTCCGATTGACTGCCTGATCTACGGTACCGGATTTATTACTGATCCTAGAATTTATCTGAAAAATTTTGATTGCACTGGCTTGAATGGCATTCACTTGAATGATGTCTGGAAAGATGGTGCCGAAAGCTATTATGAAATCTGTGTGAAAGGTTTTCCGAATCTGTTCCAGCTATTAGGACCGAATACTGTGCTGGCACATAACTCAGTGCTTTTCATGATTGAAGCCCAAGTAAGTTATATCCTACAAATGATCGCTCTAGTGGATCAATCACATAGTGATGCAATTGTGGTCAAAGATCAGGTACAGGAAAAATTCAATCAGGATGTCCAACATATGCTGGATAATACGGTCTGGCAATCTGGCTGTGTCAGCTGGTATCAACAGGAAGGTGGGAAAAATTTTGCCTTGTGGCCCACTTATACCTGGAAATACTGGCTCAAAATCAAAACCCTTAATGCGGCAGATTACTATTTTTTAAATAAAGCCAGTTAAAAGCCCTTCACATACATAGTGCTAGCGATGGCATAATAAAGACTGATTTATCATACTTTTTTATTATGCAATCGCTTTGGTTAGTATCCCAACTTCTGGTCTGTTTAGCACTTGGCTTTGTTTTTGCGAAACGGCTTCCTGCTCCCTTCACAAAAATCTGCTTTAAGGTTCTTCCTTATTTTAGTTATATCTTACTGATTGCCATCGCTTTTGAGTTTTCTGAACTTTTAGCGGAATTACCTCATCCTGCTCAGATTCTAAATACCTCTATTACAATTGCTTTTCTCACCTCTATTGGGGCATTTGGCTGTTGTTATCTGCTATTTAAATGGGCAGATTTTCAACCTTCTTCTGGACGAGTCTCCACTGAGCTAGTGATTAAATCACTGATCAATATCAGTTATGCGTTCTTCGCCTTAGCCGCTGGCTACTTGCTGCATTATAGTTCCACTCAAATGGGTCTTTCTATTCAAATCAGCACCTGGCATTTATTACTGGTCTTTATGTTTCTGATTGGACTGGATCTTGCCTATTCACCACTTGATCGCTCATGGTTGAACTGGAAAATCCTGCTGGTTCCGGCAGGTTGTATTGCTGGTTCATGCGTGGCAGCAATTGTCTATTCTTTCTGGAATCCAGATATTCATTTAAAAGACCTGATTATGCTGTCGCAAGGTTATGGTTTTTATTCCATGTCGGGTGTTGTCGTCACAGAACTGAGAAATGCAGAACTGGGTAGTATTGCCCTGATGAATGACCTGTTTCGGGAAATTTTTGCGATTTTACTGATGTATTGTGCCGGCTGGCGTTACCCAAGATCAGCAATTTCTGCTGCAGGTGCGACTGCGATGGATGTGACTTTACCCATGGTCAAACAGGCCTGTGGCAATGATTTTATTCCACATGCCATGGTGAGCGGTTTTATTTTATCTGTATTGGCGCCAGTAGCGGTAAGTGTGTTGGCGGTAATTTAAAAATCCCTCCCGACCTCCCTTTTTTAAAGGGAGGAGAAGTCCCCCTTTCATAAAGGGGGATTTAGGGGGATTCAATTAGAAATAAAATAAACTACGGAATATTAAAAATTCAAATCAACCCTACTCAATGAATCTCCTACTGTCTCCATCATCTCTGAAGCGAGTTCTACAATATCTATGCTATCAAGGCCTGACATCCAGTCCCATGAACCCGACTGTGCCTGTTGTTTATATTTTTCCTGCTGTTCGAACTGATCTGCTATTTTTTCCATCTCCAGCCTTTGTTCTAGCATCTTTTGTTCTGGTGTCTTTATTATTCTCATTTGAAATTCCTTTTTATTTTTATACAGCTTTTCTCAATGTATAAAAAAAGCCTTTCATATGAAAGGCTTTTCATCAGGTAACCGGAATTACAATGTTGCCAGAATATCTTTTAGGGTTTGACGAGGATTTTCAGACTTGGTAATTGGTCGACCAATCACCAGATGTGTTGATCCGTCCAGCATTGCCTGCTTTGGTGTCACAATACGTTTTTGATCGTCTGCATTTGAACCTTCAGGACGAATCCCAGGAGTGACCAGTGCAAAGTCTTGTCCAATGGTTTCACGCAGCATTTTCGCTTCTTGTGCGGAACAGACCACCCCATCCAGGCCACTGTCTTTGGTGAGTTGAGCCAGACGTTTTACATGTTCATTAGGCTCGATATCCAAGCCAATATCTTTCAAGTCTTCACGCCCCATTGAAGTCAACACAGTTACCGCAATGAGTTGAGTCTTATAGTTACCTGCTTTTAAACGCTCAACACAGGTCTCCATCATTTTACGACCACCTGAAGCGTGGACATTGACCATCCACACGCCCAAGTCTGCCGCAGCACATACCGCTTGTGCAGTGGTATTCGGAATATCATGGAACTTCAGATCTAAAAACACGTCAAAACCTTTGTCTTGAAGTGCTTTTACAATGATAGGACCTTCATGAGTAAATAACTCTTTGCCCACCTTTACTCGACATAAGGCAGGATCGAGCTGCTCTGCAATCGTTAAGGCATCAAATTGACTTTTAGCATCCAGTGCAACGATGATACTCATGAGAAGACCCTTCAAATTGACAAAATTAAACCATTATACGGATTAGCCCTATAACAACCAAGAATATTTTCGCAAAAATGATTTTTTGATTCAAATTAAGTCATTTATTTATATAATTTTTATATATTTTTTCTAAATATAATTTAACAATAAAAAAACGCCTTAGAAGCTAAGCTAAAAGGCGTTTAATCAAAACAGGCGAAGTAAAAAAATCAGTAGATTACTTCGACTTCTCATTTTTGTCTAAAGCGGTGCCGATGGCCTGTCATTAGAATTAATATCTAATACTGTTTTCTCATGTCGTGTATGAGCTGCCGCTTCTGCTGCCATCATCTTGGCAGTATTCAACTGTTCCTTACGTAGATGTTCAATATCTTTACGTAGTCGTTTAATTTCCCAATTACTCTGAAAAACGCGGAAAACCTGCACACCGAGTAACAAGCCAACCACTATTCCTAAGGAAAGAGTCAAAAGGAGCAATAACCCTAAGCGCATTGCAGGAACTTGAGTAAATAACAAGTCCACTGAGACCTCAGTCCCGTTTTGCAACACCAAAGCTAATGAATAGCCAAAGACGAGCAATAAAAGAATGACCAGAACGTAACGCATGAACACCCCGTAAATATCTTGTTTATTTGTTTGCAGATTCGTTTACTGCATCACGAAGTGCTTTACCTGGCTTAAAGTGTGGAACAGCTTTTGCTGCAACTTCAACAGATTTACCAGTTTTAGGATTACGACCCACACGAGGCTCACGATGATGCAATGCAAAGCTGCCAAATCCGCGAATCTCAATACGGTTATCAGATGATAAAGCTTCAATCATTTGATCAATCATAATTTTAACTGCTTCTTCCACTAAAGGTTCAGCCAAATGCGGATTCTTTAGCGCGATGCGCTCTATTAAGTCAGACTTATTAAGTGCTTCAGTAGTCATCTGCGACCTCTTTAATTATCAAGCTACTCGGGATCTATTTTCCGATAATAACCTGTTTAAATACAAAACGGTAGCGCAATAATTAAATACTACGCTACCGTTTACAGTATTTGTGTAAAAAGTATTACTTAACTTACATTAACAATACAATTCACCATCTACTCTTAGTGATTCATTTGCGCTTTGATCAAGTCACCAATAGTTTTAGGACCATTGTCTTGACCAGCAGCAGCTGTTTTCAGGTTAGCAACAGCTTCTTTCTCTTCAGCTTCGTCTTTCGCTTTGATAGACAAGTTGATAGAGCGAGATTTACGATCTACATTGATGATCTTAGCTTCAACTTCTTGACCAACTTCTAGGAATTTAGTCGCATCTTCAACGCGGTCGCGGTTGATTTCAGATGCTTTAAGAGTTGCTTCAACTTCATCAGCTAACTTAACAGTAGCGCCTTTAGCGTCAACTGCAGTTACAGTACCTTTAACAAGCGCACCGCGTTCGTTAGCAGCTAAGAAATCGTTGAACGGATCGCTGTTCAATTGTTTGATACCAAGGCTGATACGGTTGCCTTCAGCATCTACAGACAGGATAACTGCTTCAACAGTGTCACCTTTCTTGTAACGACGGATCGCTTCTTCGCCTTGTTCGTTCCAAGAGATGTCAGACAAGTGAACTAGACCATCGATACCGCCTGGTAAACCGATGAAGATACCGAAGTCAGTGATTGACTTGATAGTACCTGAAACTTTTTCACCTTTGTCGTGGTTCTTAGCAAACTCTTCCCATGGGTTAGCACGAGTTTGTTTGATACCAAGAGAAATACGACGACGCTCTTCGTCTACTTCAAGAACCATAACATCAACTTCGTCACCGATCTGAACTACTTTAGATGGGTGGATGTTTTTGTTAGTGTGGTCCATTTCTGAAACGTGTACTAAGCCTTCAACGCCTTCAGCGATTTCTGCGAAACAGCCGTAGTCAGTCAGGTTAGTTACGCGAGCTTTAACGATAGAACCTTTAGGGTAACGGCTCATGATCGCTAACCATGGATCTTCGCCTAATTGTTTAAGGCCTAAAGATACGCGGTTACGTTCGCGGTCGAATTTAAGTACTTTAACAGTAACTTCTTGACCCACTTCAACAACTTCTGATGGGTGCTTGATACGTTTCCAAGCCATATCAGTGATGTGAAGAAGACCGTCGATACCGCCAAGGTCAACGAATGCACCGTAGTCAGTAAGGTTTTTGATAGTACCAGTAACTGTTTGACCTTCTTCAAGCTGAGCAAGAAGCGCTTCACGGTCAGCTGAAGATTCAGCTTCCATAACAGCACGACGTGAAACAACAACGTTGTTACGTTTAGCGTCAAGTTTGATTACTTTGAATTCTAACTCTTTACCTTCCAAGTGAGTAGTATCACGGATAGGACGAGTATCAACTAAAGAACCTGGAAGGAACGCACGAACTGGACCGATGTCAACAGTGAAACCGCCTTTAACTTTACCAGAGATAACACCAGTAACGATTTCGCCGTCTTCAAAGATTTTTTCAAGTTTAGTCCAAGTCTCAGCGCGTTTAGCTTTTTCGCGAGAAAGAACTGTTTGACCCATACCGTTGTCAAGTGCTTCAACAACTACGTCTACAGTGTCGCCAACTTGAACTTCAAGTTCGCGCTGTTCATTTAAGAACTCAGCACGGTCAACAACGCCTTCAGATTTAAGGCCAGTGTCAACAGTTACCCAATCAGAGTCGATGCTTACTACAACGCCTTGGATGACTGCACCCTTTTCAACGTTGAGGTTTAATTCGCTTTCTTCAAAGAGGGCTGCAAAAGATTCGGTCATGATATATCCGATAAAGTCAGCGGTCTTGGATCAGACAAGGCCGGTTTAATTAAGCATCTACATAGTCCATATAAAACTGATCAAGCTATGCGTCTGCTGAAATAATAGGGTTATTGAGCTAATTGCTGATCCACATATGTGGTCATCAGCTTGAATACTTCATCGATATTCAGATCTGAACTGTCGATGATGTACGCATCAGCAGCAGGTTTGAGCGGAGCAACAGTGCGTTCCATATCTCGTTTATCCCGCGCTTCGATATTAGCTAAAATGTCGTTTATTTTAACATCCAGCCCCATACCCTGCAACTGCTTTACACGTCTTTGCGCACGGGATTCAGCCGAAGCTGTCAAATAAATCTTGGCTTGTGCCTCTGGGAAGATACTGGTCGCCATATCGCGGCCATCTGCCACCAGACCAGGGGCTTGAGCAAAAGCATGCTGCCGGGCCACCAAAGCGGTTCTAAGTTCAGGAATTGCAGCAACTTTTGAAGCATACTCACCGACACGTTCAGTACGGATAGTTTGGGAGACATCTTCACCATTCAGCCATACTTGAACACCTGATTCAGTACTGACAAATCGGATGTCCAAATTTGTTGCAATTTGTACGCATTCAGCCAGTTTAGTATCCAGTTCATCGAGTAAATTATGGTGATGCAATGACAGTCCTAATAAACGATACAAAGCCCCTGAATCCAGTAAATGAAACTGGTAATGTGCTGCCAGTTTTGCAGCCAGTGTGCCTTTGCCAGATCCGCTTGGACCATCAATGGTAATAATTTGAACTGTCATTACTTTCCCGTTATTTATACAGATTTTGCAAGTTTTGCGAGGCCTAGTTTAATCCCTGTTTTAAGCTGTGCAAGAATTAATTTACTGACAAATGGAAAACGCGCCTGCAATTCTATCGTATAAGTCACCAGACTTTTGTTATCATCCAATGCTTCAAATTCAATAATACCCAAATGATGTTTAATCAAAGGATTCTTTACGATCTTGTATTCAATACGGGAGTTCGGCTCTAGCAAGGTAATTTGCTCTTTTAGCGGCTTGACTGGACCTAAACCCATGCTACGCACAGAACCCACCCCATCTGGGCGCTCAGGGTCTGCCGAATCCTTAATCCGTTCCACCTGCATTGGTGCAAAAGCCACGTTATAAGCATCGTGTTTAGACAGCAATTCAAAAACCTTATCAATCGCTGCTGGGAATTCTTTTTTTACCTGAATCGCATTTTTCATTTTTCTTTTTCCTGAAAATAAATGATTTTAAAGTGAGCAAAGTTTAACGAATTAGATTCGATTTATTTATGAGCATTCAGTAATTTTTCTTGCAATTTCAGCTGGCGTTTTTGTTCACGACGCAACTTGAAAAATGCACTCAACTGCTCAGCACACTGCTGCTGCATACAGCCCGAGTCAAATAGAAATACATGATTATAGTAGCCAGTCTCAAAAAGCTTGCGTGCACTCACCAAAGAACCTGCTTTGGGCTCATTTGTACCAAAAACGACCCGTGAAATACGCGAATGCACCAATGCACCTACACACATGGTGCACGGTTCCAGAGTTACATAGAGGACAGCATCTTCAGGCAGGCGGTAGTTTTTCAGGTTCTGACAAGCTTCACGTAATGCTACGATTTCAGCATGGGCAGTCGGATCATTTAAAGAAATAGGCGCATTGTAGCCACGGCCAATGACCTGATTTTGACTGACAATCACCGCACCTACAGGAATTTCACCCTGCTCAGCAGCAAGTGCAGCCTGCTCATAAGCAAGCCGCATCCAGTATTCATCGGTAAATTGTGTTTCGGACATTCAGACTTAAATCACATCATAGTGCTTGAGTAGCTCATTCCAGCTTTCAATGGTGGTTATCGGTGGATTCTGAGACAGAATGCCTTTCAGGCTTAAATCACTACCCTTTTGCCATTCTGGAGACAGATCTTTATCAACCAGTCGTGCACGTACACCTTCAACAAAATCAGGATGACGGATTTTCCAATCTGAAATCTGGGTTTCCAGTTCAAAAATTTCATTCCATGAATGAACCTGTTTACCCCATTGCCATAATAACCAGCTTAGAGCAGCGGTTGCAGGTGAACCTTTTTGCAGGTTTTCGCTGGCCTGACGCAACCAGTCACTGCGCGCATCACTTAGACCGATAATCGATTCATAGTCATGTTCAAAGTTCATTCCACGACATACACTGTGGATTACATCCAGTGAGTTTTGCAGAGGACCCGGGCCTACCGGACGATGCATACTATTCAAGGTATCATCAATCGCACGGAAATCGCCAGCTGGATAATGTTCCCAGTCTATATTTACGACCTTATCTAATACTGAATCACGCTGTGCATCACAGATATGAGTCGCCCAGCCAATACCGTAAGCACCAGCAGCGGTCATGATTGAACCCGTTAAACCCGTAAACAGACCAATCGCTCCACGGTCTGCCAGGAAGCGGGTCGCACCCACATCTGGATATAAACCGATATTAATCTCAGGCATGGCCAGACGTGAATACGGCGTCACCAAACGGAATGGAGCCGCCATAAACAGGCCTAAACCACCACCCATAACATAACCTTCACCCCACACCAATACCGGCTTGGCATAGTTATGCAGCAATAGATCTAGCGCATATTCCTGTTCAAAAAACTTATTAGCGGTTGCCACTTCATCATTAATTACTAACTGACGCAGCTTACGTACATCCCCACCGGCACAAAATGCTTTCGGGGTAGTTGAATCCAGCCAGATCGCTTTTACGCTGTCATCTGTATGAAAGTCCTGAAAAACTTCCAGTAGTGCAGAAACCAGAGATTCATCTAAAGCGTGTAATGATTTTGGACGATTCAGGCGTACAATGCGCCAGCCATTATTGGCTTGTTCAACAATCAGGTCCGGATGGTAAGGTTTAGTTACAGGAGAATAAGTCATGCGTCCAGCTGCCAATCTATAGGCTCAATGCCATGTTGTTTGAGATAATTATTCGTTTTCGAAAAAACTTTACAACCAAAAAAACCACCGCGGTTTGCTGACAAAGGCGAAGGATGTGCCGCCTTTAAGATCAGGTGTTTATTTTGATCAATGCGCTGTCCTTTACGCTGTGCGTATGCGCCCCAAAGAATAAAAACGATATGTTCACGTTGTTCATTCAATACATCAATGACGTGATCTGTGAATTCTTCCCAACCACGTTTCTGATGTGAAGTTGGCTGTGCAGCCTCTACGGTCAGTACAGCGTTGAGCAAAAGTACACCCTGTTCCGCCCAATGAGTTAAATCACCATGTTTAGGGATTTTTACGCCTAAATCATTATGTAACTCATGAAAAATATTACGTAAAGATGGAGGTAATGCAACCCCTTTTTGCACCGAGAAGCTTAAACCATGCGCCTGATTCGGACCATGATAAGGATCCTGACCAATAATCACCACTTTAACCCGGTCTAATGGCGTCGTATTCAAAGCATTAAAAATCAGGTGATTCGGTGGATAAATCACCTTGTCTGCTTTTTTTTCTTCAATTAAAAACGTTTTTAACGCATCCATTTTTGGACTCAATAAAAACTCACTGAGTCCATATTTCCAGCTGTCATCTAACTGAACTTTATTCAGTTTGGCAATTTGCTGTTCATTTAAAGACATGCTTCAATCCTAAATCTATGTCAGTCTGCGTTTATATTCGAATTTTTAAGGCTGGACTTGCAGATCCACAGCCGGATTATGAAATGGAAGACCCTGTTTCAGTTTCGCAAACATCTCTGGATCTGTCCATTCTGCACGCACCTGCTCCGAGAATTCAATCTGTTCCAGGCTAAGTGGACCCATTTGTTCATTCTGGATATCTTCCAGAAAGCTTTGCGCATAGCCGGTATCAGTTTCATGGACAATCACAGAGTAAACTTCAACATCCCCTTCACCATTCTGGGTGACAGTAGATATCAGTACCTGCTGAGCCAAGAAGAAGAAAATACGTGAAAACTGTTCTGCAGATGGCGAAACCGGCAAAGATACCCAGCGTGCACTAAAATTCTTGCATGCCTGAATATATTCAGGATCATCTTTTTGCCAAAAGCAGATCGCATGGTCAAAAGAATCAAAAAAATCCTTAATCACCCCTTTGAGCAGACCAAAATCATATACCATCTGGCCATGATCCAACTTCGACGCTTTCAGCAATAACTCAACTTTATAACTGTGACCATGAATCGAACGTTTACAGCGATCCGAGGTGCAGTTACGCACAATATGAGCATTTTCAAACTTAAATAACTTACGAATTAACATATGCCGTAATGTCGTCAAAAAATAGGTGAATTAATTTCAATTATAAAGCAAAAGTAAACCGATGAGGATTAATTTTGCAGTTCGTCATGATAGGCAAAAGGGATTGAAGCGAAAACAGATTAAATTCCAAAAAATGAGATTATTTAAAAATGGTGGAATTTTAAAAAGGTGCCATGCTTCGATAGGCAACATAAACCTTCTTGTCCTGCCGCACCAGATCACTACTAAACTGACGTTTACGCTCACTCAGCATCACTTCGATACGTGCTTTAAAGTGATTGGATTGCACCCCAAGCAGGTTATTAAACAGGTTGTGTTTGGCTGCATCCACCTGAGCAAAGGGTTCTAGTGTCCAAAGATCAGCTACATTGGAAAAATATTCCAGATTTGCCTGACGGCGATCCAGCAATTGCTGCACGGCATTCACATCCAGCTTTTCATCCATGCTCGCCAAAAGAAATGCAGATGCGGTATTAATATTGACCGTAGTATCTGCTACAGGCGCAGTACTTAGATAAGGTGCAATTAGTTTGTACTTGTTTTCTTCAAAGCCTCGTACCAGTTTCAGCTCTTCAACGCTATGAAATTTGGCATTCGGAGGTAGAGAACCATTCGGCAAGCCCTGATAATAATTGGATTCTGCGCCCATTGGTCCACTTGGCATTTCATCTTCATCCTGCCAGTCGATCACGGCTTCACTCAACTGCTCTGGCAATCCAGCACGTTTTAATATCAGCTCGAACCAGGCTTTAGCATTTTCATTCACCGTGCCTTCTGCTGTAATCAGGCTATTTAAATTAAACTTACCTGACTCATCTTGCAGTATTCCCGAGACATAACCATCTTCAACCTGAAAAGCCGGCATTGGCTGCGCCCAGGTTTCATTTAAATGATCAACTTCCGCTGCATTCTCTGCGTCATCGACCAGCAATTCAGAAAAAAACGCTTCAGCACTTTTGGCATACATCAAAGACTGGTTTTGTCGCATTAAATAGGCGGTGCTTTCAGCAGTTGCGGCCTGACGTTTAGCAATAGTCGCAGCCAAAATAGTTGCAAGTGCCACCATCACTAGAATGGTAATCAGAGCAATCCCCTTCTGCTGTTTGATCATCATTGCTTTGTTCATCTGCATTTTATTATTCTTTGTCAGGTTAACTTTTGGGTTTCAAGCAGGAAATCTGTATTCAATAAACTGAAAATCCACTCATAACTGACCCCATTAACCATTAAGTTAATTTTAATGCCTTTGGGTAAACGCTGTTTTTGCTCAATCTGATTTAAATCAAAAGATGAGTCTGGCCATTGGGTCATTTCATTTGGATTAAGTACTACGATCTGAAACTGCTCAACCTCGGACAACAACACACTGGATTCAGGTTGATCACGCCCGGTCTGGTTTAAATTCCGGTATTTCAGGCGATAGAGTTTTTGTTCATCTGCCCGGTACTGATATTCAACCCGTTCATCTGGAGAAATCCCCTCTTCCAGAGGATCGGTGACTCCAGTCTTACTAAAGTTAAAACGTCCGTTTTGCAAAACCAGTGCCGGCTGAATATCACCATTAATATTGGCCGTTAAAGGCACCGCCTGCACCGTATCACGCAAGATCTGCTGATAAGTATCTTGCAACTGACTTAAGCGCTGTTCATGCACTGCATTACGGTCTTTGGTTTGTACAATATAATCAAATACTTTCCAGCCTAGAGCAGAGAGTACGGCGAAAATAGCAATAGCAACCAGTAGTTCGACCAGCGTAAATCCCTTAGACTTCATGGCGCTTCATTCATCCGGTGATTAAAGAACATCAAGCTGCTAATTCCATTTTCTGCCTGACCGGTTTCAGTGTTGACCAGACTCACCTGTAATTCAATGCGTTGTACATTAGGACTTACAGTGGGTTCACTGCGCTTATCAATTTGCCAGGTTTCGCCCTGTTGAGTGAGTTGTTTAGATTCTGTACCAGTAAGCCACTGCTGATTAATTTCCATCAGTGCCGCTTCATTCAAGGCAACAAACTGGGCTTGGGTTCTCAAAATGGCATTCGAAGTCGATTGGGTATATTGCATAGCAACTTTAGTCAGGGTCATGGCTGCTGTGGCAAAGATCGCCAGCGCGACCATCACTTCCAGCAAGGTAAATCCTGAGGCACGATTAAGTCGAGTAATCCTCGACCTGAGCGGCATTATCGCGCAAAAAAGTCCGAAAGCTGTGCTTGAGGAGCCGCGATGAGTGAAACGCTGTTTCACCGCTGCGCAAGACGAAGAGCTATACTCGGATTGCGCACGATCAGCATTTGACTTAAACGGCTTGATTACATCAGCTCCGGCACTCTGCTTGAAAACCCTAGCTTTCATGGACTTTACCCAAGTGATCAATTTCAATCGGATTGCCCACTACACGATCTTCCAGATAGAACTGGATTCTGACCGGTTTAACTTCACCATTGCCTAACCAGATCAGCTTGGGTGCATTGGCTTCAGTAAGATCCCGATTTTGGGCATTATTATAACGCTGCTCTAAAGACTGAATCCGGAAAGAGACCTGCTCTGGCAAATTACGCAGATTAAACTCCGCATAGCTTTGCCATTTCTGCTGATTTAAAGTGGGTTCTGCTGGATTAAGGGCGCGATATTCCACGACCCCGTAGCGAAATGGTGAAACATCAGTGGCAGCCTGAACATCAAGCGCAAGAATACGAGACTGATCATTGGATTCCCGCAAGATTCTTTGCAAATCCAGTAACAGGACTTCCCGCGCCTGCATTACCTTGCGCTGATCTACCCCACCAATATTCAATACAACCAATGACGCCATAATACTCATAATCACAATCACCACCATCACTTCGATTAGAGTGAATCCACGAATGGAGGCGTGATGTGATCTGATCATAGGCAACTCTTAGGCGAACTGCTCGGCAGGATGGACCTGTTTCGGTAAAGCTAAAGCTTGATCAATAAGGGCAACGCGCAAGGTATCGCGTGAACCGAGATAGCGCTGATAAAAACTGGAGTTCAGAATCGCAGCTGCACCATGGGTCATCGACCAAATTGAGGCCAGATAATCACGCACCGACATGCTGCTATTGATTGAAGCCAAATAGCTTTCAGTCATACGGATAATCAAACGTAAGCGCTGTTTGCGCACCTGATAAAGTTCGCTAAACAGGTGCTGAATTCCAACACCTGTTGTAGAAAGACGTTCTTCAATCTGATGAAAAAGGACAGTACGTTCAGGGTGATGCAGATGATGCAACATAAAGAATGCCAGATGTTCAGGAAAAGCCTTATCACTATCCTGGATCATTTCCAGCAACATGCGCTCATTACGGATAATCAGCAATATGTACAATTCATCTTTACTCTGGAAATGCTTATAAAGAGTGCCTTTGGCCAGATCCAGTTCTGCTGCCAGTGCATCCAGGGTCATCCCTGCTTCACCATTTTCTAGCAGTAACTGTTCTGCAACTTGAAAAATCAAGGTTTCTCTTGCTCGAAACTGAGCCTGACGATCCATCTTCACCCTATAACTCTCTTGTACTCTTATCTAACTTTACTTACTTTGAATTCAGAAGATTCTCAAAGTTCTGCTTTGTGATATAAGCCATTTCTTCTAGCGACTTATCATATACATCGCAAAGGGCTTTGGCTACATAAGGAACGTATTTTGGTTCATTAGATTTGCCACGATATGGCATTGGAGCAAGGTAAGGACTATCCGTTTCGATTAAAACGCGATCAAGTGGAACCTGTTTGGCCACGTCACGCAAATCCTGGGCATTTTTAAAAGAAACAATACCGGAGAAAGACACATAATAACCGCAGTCTAAAACAGTTTTAGCGGTTTCCCAATCTTCGGTAAAACAGTGCAAAATGCCATGGGTAGATTTTTCTGCACGGATAATATCAACCGTGTCATGCTTGGCGGAACGGGTATGCACGACGACAGGTTTTTTCACGATTTGTGAGGCATGGATATGACGGGCAAAACAGTCTTTTTGCTCGGCAATAAAATCGGTGCTGTGATAATAATCGAGTCCCGTTTCACCCAGCGCCCAGACTTTTTCTGGCTGTGCCAGTTCAACCAGATATTCAGTGGTCGCACGCGCCATTGTCGCCGCATCTTCGCAAGGATGTACACCAACGGTATAACCGACATCAGGATGACGGGCCGCGATTTTAGCCAGCTCGATATGATCATCCAGATCCACCGAGATACTCATAAACTTGGATACGCCTGCTTCACGGGCCTGAGCGAGCGCCTGATCCAGATCACCGTTATAAGGTATTAAATCGAGCAGCGTTAAATGGCAATGAGTATCTACAAACACAATGAGTTCCTACCGAAGGTAAATTAACTACATAGTGTAACTTTTACGTCCATCAGATTTAAGACCCGCAACCAGACGATCTGCTTCATTTTTGAAGAAAACGCCTTTTTCACCGGTGAGCTGAATCCCAAAACCTTGTGGCTTGATGCCATTCTGCTTTTGAGACACCCAGATCACTTTTCCGGTTAATGGAATTTTCTGCGTCTGTTCAGGTAAAGTCGTCAAAACAAAAACTTCTTCACCTAATTTTACTGGCTGCTTGGAAGGAATAAAAAGTCCACCACCTACAACATATGGCATATAACTGGCAAATAACGTTTCAATATCCGGAATATTAGCCTGAATAATACCGCCCATACGTGGTTGCATCTTGTTTTCCCCTTAAGCTAAAGATTCATCAGCTTGATACACAATTCATCGAGCACCAGATTACTTTGTACGTTCTGCTCAAGATATTGTTTGGCTCGCTGAAAATCCTCATAAATTTTAAAAAGTGTTTCCAATGAATATTGTTCGGCCAATACATTAAAGTCCAGATCAATGTTTTTTACGGCCTGATTTAGCTTGACACAAATTAAATCGGACAACAAGTATTCAAACATTTGACCAAATTCACCAAAACTCAGGCTTTTATTCCATTTGGTCGCAATTGCCATTGGCATATTTTTTTGAATGACCAGTTTTTTCCAGTCTTCCATGAATTCCTGACGTAATGGCAACCAGGAACTTTGTGCAACCTCAATCGCTTGCAAAGGCATCTGATTGGATAAATTCATTAATAGCTGCTGCTGGCTCGAACCTGCTTCAGGTAACTGCGCCTCTACATATTCACTAAATTGCGCTGATGAAATCCGGTCTAAAGCAAAATGCTGTAAACGGCTGCGAATAGTTGCAGGCAATTTCAGATAATGATCCGCAAGCAGAATAATGACAATATTTTCACCCGGTTCTTCCAGAGTTTTCAGCAAGGCATTAGAAGAAGCAATATTTAATGCTTCAGCGGGTTCAATGACAATGACACGCCAGCCATCGACGGTCTGCTGTACAAAAGGCAGAAGATCACGGATTTTTTCAATTTTAATTTTGGCATTCTGTTTTTTATTATCTTCATCCGTGCTGATATAGACGTAATTCGGATGGGTATCCGCTTTCAGCCACTGACAGCTACCACACTCACCGCATGGCCCATCAGGCTGACGGTTCAAGCATAAAACCCAGGCCAGAAACTGCTGGGCAAAGGCTTCTTTACCACAGCCTTTTTTTCCATAGAACAATAAACCATGCCCAAGCTTAGGAAAACGCCCGGTTAGCGTATCCCAAACCTGTTGCTGCCATGGATAAATCTGTGCATTGACATCAAGCGGCATGGAGAATTCTCAAATTAAGCAAAAGAAGATGGATCCATCTGGTTCAAGCGATCCAGATCTTCCTGCGTATCGACACCTGGCGGTAAATTGGCTTCTGCCACAGCAATGGCAATACGGTGACCATTTTCCAGTACACGTAACTGTTCTAAAGATTCCAGTTTTTCCAGCACACCCATTTCCCAGGTTACATATTCCTGTAGCAGTTTCACGCGGTAAGCATATAAGCCCAAATGGCGATAAGCCTGATCATGCAGTTTCTGTTCAGCCAGCTTGGCATCATCACGGTCATAAGGAATCGTAGCACGACTAAAATACAGTGCCTGATTGTGCTTAGACATCACAACCTTAACGATACTGTCACGCTTGAATTCCTCTAAATGATGAATTGGCTCACACAGAGTCGACATTGAGCAAGCCGGTTGATCTTCTAAGAGTTGCGCGACCTGTTTAACTAACTGAGCTGGCAATAAAGGTTCATCACCCTGTACATTCACAATAATGTCATCACTCGCCCAGCCCTTGATTCGAGCTACCTCGCTTAGACGATCGGTACCTGATGGATGATCTGCTGAAGTCAGGACCACATCAACACCTTCAGCACGGCAAACTTCGGCAATACGTTCATCATCTGTTGCCACACACAGGTCATCAAAGCCCTGTACTTTTTTGGCCTGATCCACGACACGCAGAATCATCGGACGACCATGGATTTCCAGCAAAGGTTTACCCGGCAAACGTGAACTGGAGAAGCGTGCAGGAATAACTATATGTTTCATCGTAAATAAACCTTAGGAAATAGAAATACCCTGTTGCTCTAATTGCTGCTGCAATATTGTATAACAGGCAGGTGACAAGACTGCATCGACCGGCACCACCCAGATATCCCGCTGATAATCTGGATACTGTTTGAGTAATGCCATAATTTTAACTGCATCTTTTTCAGTAGTAATGATCGGACTATTGTCATCGAATTGCAGATCTTCAATTTCATAATCATGATGATCTGGAAATTCATGACACTGAAATTGCTGCAGCCCCAGATGTTCTAGTGTTTGATAAAAACGCTGTGGAAAACCGATGCCGACTACTGCATAGAAAGCCGCAGTTGGATCAAAGCTTTTGATAACATCCTGATTTAATAAATACGGCTGAGAGGCTGCAAGATGCATATGCAAAGGCGAAACTGGATTTGCTGCATGTTCAATCACGGTACCTTTTTCCAACCGGGTAACGGGTTCACGCAGATAACCTTCTGGTAAAAGTTTCTGGTTGCCCAAGCCTCGGTTATTATCCAGCACAATCCATTCAATCTGACGATTTAAAGCCCAGTGCTGCAAACCGTCATCACAAATAATTAAATCCAGTGCATGCTTTTCTAGCAGAAGCTCAATGCTCTTTTGACGATTTGGCCCTACAGCCATCGGCACACCAGTCGCTTGGACAATTAAGGCTGGTTCATCACCTACCACTTCAGGCAAGGTATTTAAATCTACATAAGCAGGAAAAGGACCTTTACCACCATAACCTCGACTGATTACACCAATCCGTAGGCCTTTTTCAGTGAGGTAATCCACCAGATGAATCAGTAAAGGTGTTTTACCACTCCCACCTACGGTAATATTTCCAATCACCATTACTGGAATAGGTGCGGTATAGCTTTTTTTAATCCCTTTACGGTAAAGCCAGTGGTTACTGACAAAACCCAAGCGGTAAAGCCAGGACAAAGGACGCAGCACAACCAGCCACTTTGCCTGTGTATTCCAAGCATCCTGAATGATCTGTGCCAAAGCCATGACTTAATGTTCCTCGAAATTACGTTGGTGCAGCTGATAATAAGCACCTTGACGTGCAATCAGCTCAGCATGATTACCCTGCTCTATAATACGACCTTGATCCATCACTACAATGCGGTCGGCATTTTCAATTGTTGATAGACGGTGGGCAATCACAATCGTAGTCCGATCTCGCATCGCCTGATCAAAGGCACGCTGAATAAAGTATTCAGATTCATTATCCAGCGCACTGGTCGCTTCATCCAGAATCAGAATCGGTGCATTTTTCAGAATAGCACGGGCGATCGCAATACGCTGACGCTGACCACCTGACAGATTCAGACCTTGAGCACCTAGTGGCGTATCATAACCTTGTGGCAAGGCCATAATGAAATCATGTGCATAGGCAGCTTTTGCCGCTGCAATGATTTCTTCATCACTCGCATTTTCTAGCTGGCCATAAGCAATATTTTCACGAACAGTACGGTTAAACAGCACTACCTGCTGGTTTACCATCGCGATCTGGGTACGTAAAGCAGTCAACTCATAATCAGTAATCGGTTTTTGATCCAGTAAAATTTGCCCGGATGAAGTTTCCTGATAACGTACCAACAGATTCACCAGCGAGGTTTTACCTGCTCCTGAACGCCCAACCAATGCTACAGTCTCGCCCGCTTTCACTTCTAGGTTAAAGTCATGAATCGCATGGTGACCATCGCCATAAACCAGATTGACATCTTTAAATTGAATGTTGCCTTTTAAGGCATCATTGAGTTTGCCGGTATTATGCTCTTCAGGCATATCTAGCAATTCAAACACAGAATGTGCGGCCGCCATACCACGCTGAATTTTTTCATTCACATCAGTTAATGTCTTGATTGGTCGCGCCAACATGCCAGCAGCTGTAATATAAGCAACAAATTCACCCGCAGTCGTATCTCCCAAAATTTGTGGGCGCAATGCAATATACATCACGATACTGAGTGAAACTGACATGATCAGCTGTACCACTGGACTGTTCAGCTGCTGTACTGCCACCATTTTCAAGCCACGGCGTAGATTTTCCAAAGAATTCTGTTTAAAGCGTTCCTGCTCATAAATCTGACCACCAAAACCTTTGACAATCAGATTGGCATTTACAGTTTCCTGAACAACATGGTTCACATCACCCATAGTGTCCTGAACCTGTTGTGATAGCTTGCGCATCCGTTTTGAAGCTTTACTGATCACAAAACCAATCACGGGTCCAAAGATCAGAATACACATGGTTAAACGCCAGTTGGTATATAAAAGATATCCCAATAAGGCAATTGTGATCAGACCTTGCTGAATGATCGTTCTAAGTGCTTCAGTTGAGGCTGCGGTGAGCTGCTCAACGTTATACATAATTTTGGCCGTAATATGACCGCTGGTATTGTCCAGAAAATATTGCGCAGGCAAACGCAATATTTTGGCAAAGACTTCCTGACGAATATTAAATACCAGATTACGGGAGATGACC
Organism: Acinetobacter sp. YH12233; assembly: GCF_013417725.1. Lineage (NCBI taxonomy): Bacteria > Pseudomonadati > Pseudomonadota > Gammaproteobacteria > Moraxellales > Moraxellaceae > Acinetobacter > Acinetobacter sp. YH12233. The sequence continues at coordinate 43,652 of NZ_VPDK01000004.1, read as the reverse complement.
GCCGTATAATACCCACCGAGGAATAGGCCTAGCCCCCGGAAGAACATCAGTACTACCACTAAGAATGGGAAAAGTAAGGTGAAACCCTGGTCTTTGTTTTGAATCGCCTCAATGATATATTCCAGTAATTTGGCCACAGAAACTTCTGTCGCCGCATTCATAGAGAAACCAAGCAGGACAATTAAGGCTGTGCCCCAAAATGGTTTTAAATAGCTTAAAAGGCGAAGATAGACCTTAAAATCGTGCTTCACTAATAACCTCGAGTTGGTACTTTCGTACTGATGTTGACATTAACAAAGCCAAGTTGCCCTGCAACGTCCATGACACGAATAACATCCTGATGTGTCGCTTTTGCATCAGCGGCAATGACAAACATTAAATCACGACGTTCATTCGAAATCTGTTTAATTGCCGTATTTAAATCTGCTGCATCTTTACTGGCAATAGACTGACCATTCACGGCATAGTGGCCATTGGAATCCACAATCACTTCAATTTTCTGATCAAAATTCTTGGGCGGTACACCTTGCGCATCTGGAAGCGTCAGGTTCATTCGGCTCATCTGGTTAAACGTGGTTGAAAGCAGCAGAAAGACCAAAATAAATAGCAGGCAATCAATCATGGGCGTCAGATTGATATGTACATCTTCCACCTGGTTACGTTTAAATTTCATGCCCCTGCTCCTAACTTGCTTTCTTGATGCGTTCTTCTACATCATCTGAAGCATTTAAATAGAACAGGTTGGCATGAAATAACGTTGCTTGCTGTTCAAGTTCCGCCACATATTCCTGAACCAGACGCTGGAAATAACGATGTGCAAATAAAGCAGGAATAGCAATCAGCATACCCGCTGCTGTCGTGATCAGTGCTTTGGAAATACCGGGCATCATTAAAACTGGGTCACTATTAGTTCCGACATCAATCATTAAGAATGATTCAATAATCCCAATCACTGTACCGAGCAAACCGAGTAGAGGCGCTACTGCACTCAAAGTACCCAGAAAATTAATATTCTTTTCCAGATAGCCAATTTCCTGTGAAGCTACCACTTCCATCTGGGCACGAGCATATTGCTCAGACTGGTGACGCGCTTCAAAACCAGCTGTAAATACACGACCCAAAGTACTGTTTTTCAAAGCTGAACTTTGTTGCAGCTTTTGCATAGCTTGTTCTGCATTTTGTGCAGGACCCATCAGAAGTGAGTTGGGCAGTACCAGACTCTTTTTTAAACGAATGAAGCGCTCAACTGAAATCGCCAGCATAAATATCGAACACAACACCAGCGGCAGCATCAACCAGCCGCCTGCTTTAACCAATTCCCACATCTGATTTATTCCCCAATAAAAACAAATTTTAAATTAATTATTCATTGCCCAGGATTGAAAGAATCCCGTCCAGCTCTTCTAAAGAATGATAGCTAATAACCAGCTTGCCTTTCCCTTGCTTGTTATAGTCAATTTTAACATCCGCACTAAAGCGCTCAGACAGACGCTGAGTGAGCTGCTGAATGTCTGGCGCAATCGCTGCTTTTGGTTTTTCTGTTTTCGGTGCATTGTAGTCGCGTACCAACTGTTCGGTTTGGCGTACTGAAAGGCTCTTTTCAATGACCATCTCAGCAACTTTAAGCTGATCTTTAGCCTTCAAAGTCAGGATGGCACGTGCATGTCCCATATCCAGCAGGCCCTGCTGCATAAAGTCTTTTACTTCTTCAGCCAGAGTTAGCAGACGCAGTAGATTACTTACTGTAGTACGTGCCTTACCGACGGTATCGGCAATTTCCTGATGGCTTAAACCAAACTCGTCATGGAAACGCTGCAAAGCCATCGCCTGATCAATCGGGTTCAGGTCCTGACGCTGAATGTTTTCGATTAAAGCTAATGCAATTGCGACCTGATCATTCAGCTCACGCACAATCGCAGGAACTTCAGTCAGACCCGCTAACTGTGCCGCACGCCAGCGACGCTCACCCGCAATAATCTCGTATGGATAGCGCTCATCATCGACCGGACGGATCACGATTGGCTGCATGATGCCATGCTTTTCAATCGATGCGGCCAGTTCCTGCAGATCCTGCTCATTGATATAGCGACGTGGCTGATATTCACCACGTTTCAGCAGATTGACATCAATCTGTTTCAACTGACCATGATCAAGACCTTGTGCTTCGAGTTGTAATTTTTCTTTTTGAATTGATCCCAGCAAGGCATCTAAACCACGACCTTTGGCGAGTCCACGTTTCTTGACGGTCATGCTTTACTTCCTTTTTTCACTTTGCTTTTCTTTAATACTTCAGCTGCCAGATTTAAGTAAGCAACTGCACCCTTTGAACTTTTTTCAAAATAAATAACCGGTAGACCATGTGCCGGCGCTTCAGCTAGACGGATATTACGTGGAATCACGGTTTCATAAAGTTTTTTACCAAAATATTGCTCTAACTCTTCTGAAACATCACGGGTCAAGGCATTTCGAGCATCATACATGGTACGCAATACACCCACGATCTGCAGGTCTGGATTAAGTGCTTGCTGAATGCGGTCAATGGTTTGTGTCAGATCAGCCAGGCCTTCGAGAGCATAATATTCGCATTGCATCGGAATAATCACGCCATCCACTGCTGCCAGTGCATTCACGGTAATCAAGCTTAAGCTTGGTGCACAATCAACAATGATATAGTCGAATGAGGATTCAATTTCCTGCAAAGCTTCACGCAAAATAAATTCACGGCCTTTTTGCTCAGCAATCGCCAGCTCCACACCAGCCAGGTCACGGTTTGCCCCTAAAACCTTGTATCCAACTTCAGCCTTGGTGATCGCAGTTTCAATCGGCACTTCACCCAGCAATACATCAGTCACTGAATACAGCAGGTCATTTTTCTGAATCCCCGACCCCATGGTCGCATTTCCCTGAGAATCCATATCCACAAGCAAAACGCGTTTTTTTAGCACAGCGAGAGATGCCGCCAAATTTACTGCGGTTGTGGTTTTACCGACACCACCTTTCTGGTTGGCAATCGCAATAATTTGTGCCATGTTGACCCCGATCCTTCAAAAATTTTAAATACGTTTTAATAGAAGTAAATGACGTTGTTCGTCCAAGCGCGGAACCTTCAGTTCAATAATCTGACAGCTAAATTCATCTTTTAATGCTGCCACTTCCTCTTTAGGAATCAAACCTTTCATGGAAGCAATAATACTCTGCTCATGCATATACGGTTTAGACGCATTCACAAAATCTGTCAATGAAGCAAATGCACGACTGGTAATCACATCAAACTGACCCAGCTCATTGATACTGTCTTCATTTTCCACACGGGTTTGTACTGCAATGACATTTTTTAATTTTAGGTCTGCAATAAACTGCTTCAGGAAACGAATTTTTTTACCATTTGAATCCAGTAGTACGCAATCACGCTCAGGCTGACATAAAGCAATGATCATGCCCGGCATACCACCACCAGTCCCAATGTCGAGCAAACGACCTGCAGGCAAATCCTTCAAAATACTCAGACTGTCAAGCAGATGCTTGACCAGCATTTCCTTAGGATCACGGATTGCAGTCAAATTGTATGCTTTATTCCACAGTACCAAAGCGTCCTGGTACTTGAGTAATAAATTTAAAGCTTCATCAGACAGCTCTAAACCTAAAGCCTGGCTACCCTGCTTTAGTTCTTGAAAAAACGTGTGCATAAACAATCAACGCTCGAAAAAGTTAAGTGGAAGTATACCGTTTTCTCTATATTGGCACAGTAGGGAGTGCTTAGTGAATATTCACTTAAGCAGACTTCCCTTCACGGATCATTAAATCCAGTGCATTCAAACGCTCAGGTGTTCCCACATCCACCCAAATACCTGTCAATTTAGAAGCAGCAATCTTGTTTTCCAGCATTGCTGCTTTTAATAGTGGTGCTAAAGGACGTTTTCCAGCCTCTAAGCCTGCAAACATTTTCGGATGAATCACTGATACACCACTAAAAGTCAGGTTTTCACCCGCCACCTGCTGGTCAAAGGTATAAGCCTTGCCGTCTGCAAGTGTGAAATCACCGTTTGGATGCTGTTCCGGATTTTGTACTAATACCAGATGTGCCAGATTTTCACCTAATTCAACTTTTAGTAAAGGAGCAAAATCCATGGTCGTCCAGACATCGCCATTCACCAGAATGAAAGGCTCATCACCAAGCAGTGGTAAAGCATTAATAATGCCACCGGCTGTTTCCAGCCCTTCACCTTCATGTGACCACAAAATCTTGACACCAAACTGAGAGCCATCACCCAAAGCCTGAGCTAGTTTTTCACCTAACCAAGCCGTATTGATGACAATTTCATTCACGCCCAGCGCAGCTAGTTTTTCAATATGCCAGACAATTAGTGGCTTACCACCCACTTCTAGTAAAGGTTTTGGAGTATGCAAAGTTAAAGGACGCATGCGGTTGCCCAAGCCAGCCGCGAGAATCATCGCTTTCATTTAAGCCGCTACCTCGTATGAACCATATTTTGCTTCAAAAGCAGGCATGACTTTTTCATGAATAAACTGCATAAATGGCTGTAATTCAGGATAGTCTTTGGTTTCTTCCAGCAGATACCACATCACACGTGGCAGGTCTTTTAGATAGCCAGATTTACCATCGCGCTCAAACAAGCGGACAAAAATACCTAAAATCTTGATATGGCGCTGAATGGCCATCATATCCGCATCTTTTTTGAACTGTTCGAAATCACGGTCCTGTTTTGCCGCTGCTGGTAACAGGTCATAGAACACTTTAAACCAGCGATACACCCGATCTGCATTCCACTGCACATAGGCATCACGGGTAATCGAAATCAGGTCATAGGTATCAGCACCGATTACTGCATCCTGAAAATCAATCACACCCAGTTCGGTTTCATTTTCGATTTTCATCAGGTTACGGCTATGGAAATCACGATGCACAATGACTTGTGGTTGTGCCAAAGCAGCATTCGCCAGTATCGCAAATGTGCGCTTGATCAGAGCGGACTCTGATTCTGTTGGCTGAATTTTTAGAGCAGGCAGCATCCAGTCAGTCAGCAGCTCCATTTCAGAAATAAGCTTCTCATAAGAATAAGCAGGAAACTGACCTTCTCCAGGAATGGACTGCAGCTGAATCAGTTGTTTAAAACTTTGCTCATAATAGGCATCAACCGTCTGATCATTTAGCAGATTTGATAACAGCACATCACCAAAATCTTCGAGCAGCAAAAAGCCATTTTCCAGGTCTTTGGCCACAATGTGTGGAACACGTACGCCATGGGCATCAAAAAATTCATCAATCGTCACAAAAGGCACACAATCTTCTTTTTCTGGTGGTGCATCCATGAGCATAAATGTTTTATTATTCAGTTTGATTCGTGCATAACGACGAAAACTTGCATCGCCTGCTAAAAAATGTGTTTCAAATTGATCTGAACCGAGTACAGAAGCAATCCAAGATTGTATCAATTGTTCGCGTTGAGTATTCATTTGCAATAAATTCTAGTACAGGCTGAGTTTTTAAAGTGCTAAGTGTAGCTACTTATCAACTTTTTCTCTATGATGCGACAATAATTAATTGCGATAAAAGCATGATTGGTTAATGAGACAAATGAAGCATCACTTTAAAATAAACCCTCTAGCGACTGCGATCTTAACCCTTTTATGTAGTAGCTCGGTCTCAAGCTATGCTGCATCAAATGACTCATCCAATGTAAATGCGGAACAACTCAAACAGCGCATTAATGAGACCTATCCCGGTGAAGCATTCTTCTCACAATATTATGTGGATAAATCTTCACCAGAAGCACAGCAGCGTCAAGGTAAATATCTCAGTTCAGCCTATTGTGAAGGTGCCTGGGTCACTCCTATTGCACCTGATGCACCGACGATTGACCCTGAACAGGCAACTTCAACCATTACTGCAGACTATGGTCATTATAATCCGGCCGGTGATTCCTACTTAGAAGGCAATGTGGTCATTGATCAGGAAGGTCGCCAGATTCGTGCGGAACGCGTGACGATTGATCAGACTCAAACTTATGCTAAGGCAGAAGGTCAAGTCCAATTGGCTCAAGGTGGCTTGATTTCGCAAAGCGATGATATCAATTACAACCTGAAAACCCAGCAAGGTGACTTAAACAACAGTTTCTTCATTGCCGAAGAACAGCATGCGCATGGTCGTGCTGAAAAGATTGCCAAAACCTCTGACGATACGCTTGAACTGGAAAATGCCACCTATTCCACCTGTCCACCTGAACAGAAACCGACCTGGAAAATTCAGGCAGATCAAATCAAGCTGAATCAGGAAACCGGTCGCGGTGAAACCCGTAATACCAAGCTCTATGTGAAAGATGTTCCGGTACTCGCTGTTCCTTATTTTAACTTCCCAATCGATGATCGCCGTACCAATGGGATTCTGACGCCAACTTTCGGATTTACCAATGATGGCGGCCTGGAATTAGGTGTGCCGGTTTATCTCAATTTGGCACCACAATATGATGCGACCATTACGCCACGTTATATTAGTGACCGTGGTGCGATGCTGGATGGCGAGTTTCGTTATCTAACAGAAAACTATGGTGAAGGCCGGATTTGGGGTGGCTACCTGCCATCTGATGAAAGTTATAGCAATAAAGACCGTAAAGACCTGCACTTCCTGCATAACTGGCAAATCAACGATCAGTTCTTAACAAATCTTGAATATAATTACGCATCAGACAAGGACTTTTTTGCCGATCTGGATAATAACCCAGATTCAAAAACAGACCTGAACTTGCGCCGTGCTTGGGAAGTTAATTATAAAAATGGTATCCCCGGCTTAAAAGCTCAATTTAAAGTTGAAGATTTCCAGACGCTTGATCCTGCCGTTCTGGATGAAGACCGCCCTTATGCGCGTTTGCCGCAGCTTTTGGTGAATTATAAGACCGGTAACCCACTGGGTTTACAATACGAATTTAATAACGATACAGCTTATTTCCAGAAAGACATCAGAAATATCGAAAATATTGATACCGGTGATGAAGCCATCTATCAACCAAGTGGTACACGCATCTATAATGATTTCTCGGTACGCTATAATCACTTTACCCCTTGGTCATTCTTCATTCCTCAGGCAACATTACGCAATATCAATACTTTCTATGATCAAGATACTATTGATCGTATTAATAATAATCAAACCAGCTCATCAAGTGAAAATCATTCTATCGTAGTGCCACAATTTACGCTGGACACCGGTTTAATTTTTGAAAAAGATGGTCGCTATTTACAGACCTTGACGCCTCGCCTGTTTTACGCTTATTCACCGTATGAAAATCAGCGCAATCAGCCAAACTTTGACTCTGTCGTAGCCTCAATTAATTATGACCAATTATTTAGTGCACGCCGCTTCTATGGTAATGACCGCTTAGAAGACAATAACTTCGCTTCTTTAGGTCTTAGTTACAGTTTATTTAATGAAGAAGGTTTAGAGCGATTACGCGCCAGTGTGGGACAAAGTTTCTTCTTTGAAGATCGCCGTGTCACATTAGATCGTGAAGCAGATAAATTTGACCGTGAAAGCCATACTGGTCCAGTTATTCAGCTTAGAAGTCAGTTAAACAAAAACGTGCATGTCAACCTAAATTCTAGCTGGATGTCGAATGGCTCCAATGCCCAGCGTGATGTACAGGTTTATTATACGGGCGATCAGGGCAATCTATATAACGTAGGCTATTTCTATCGTAAAGATATTCCAAACCGCCAGGAAAGTTATGATCAGGTGGTTGGCTCATTTATCCAGCCAATTGCCAATAACTGGCGTCTGGTCGGCCATGCGCAATTTGACCTGGATAATAGTGTCGCACGTGAATATTTACTTGGCGTAAACTATGAGTCATGCTGTTGGGGAGTATCTGTCTATGGCCGCTCATACTACAATGACTTAGACGATATCAATGACCCAGATGTGAAAGCGAAACGTGCAGTAATGGCTGAAGTAACGCTTAAAGGTCTTGGCGGGTTAAGCAACAAGCTAACCTCATTACTAGAAAATCGTATTCTAGGTTTTAACAATATCAATCAAACTTGGACAGAACGTTAATGAAGACAAAACAGTTAAAACAAATTTTTAAAGCGACCGCACTTGCGCTATGTCTTTCTTCAGCGATGACGACTTTTGCTGTTGCCCAACCTAAAGATGAAGTTGTAGCTGTTGTCGACAATAGCGCTATTCTGCGTAGTGATCTGGCACAAAGCGTTGCTGAAATTTCTCACCAGTTACAAAAGCAAAACAAGCCTGTTCCACCGCAACCTTATCTTGAACAACAAGCACTTGAACAGCTAATTGTACGTCAGGCTCAACTGGAACAGGTCAAACGCTACAATATCCGTCCAGATGAAAAATCTCTAAATGAAGCAGTGCTTAAAGTAGCACGTGAGTCAGGCTCTCCTAGCTTGGAAGCTTTCCAGCAAAAACTGGATGCTATCGCGCCGAATACGTATGCCTCTTTACGTAACCGTATTGCTGAAGATCTGGCACTTAGCCGTTTACGCCAGCAAGCAGTAAATTCACGTATCCAGATCAGTGATCAGGATGTGAAAAACTTCCTGAATACACCGCAAGGTCAAGCTCTGTTAGGCAGCCAGGTACATGTTCTGCATTTACGTATAACCGGAGAAAATGCTCAACAGATTGCTGCGCAAGTAAGAAATGATTTAAGCAGCAGCAATGATATTCAGGCGATCAGCAAAAAATATTCAACTGGCGATATTAAAGTAGATGCGTCTGATATGGGCGTGCGAAATTTATCAGAAATCCCAGGCGAACTCGCTGCACGTGTTTCTACTTTGCAAGCGGGTCAAACATCTGAACTGATTCCTGCGGCAGATGGCGTGCATGTCCTGAAACTTTTAGAGCGTAAAGGTGGTGAGCAGAAAGCATTGGTTCCTCAGTACCAGACCCGTCATATTCTGATTCAAACATCAGAAGTGGTTAGCCCAGAAAATGCTAAACAGATGATTGATAGCTTATATACGCGTCTTAAGCAAGGTGAAGATTTTGCAGTATTGGCGTCTACTTTCTCTAATGACACAGGTTCAGCACGTGATGGCGGAAGTTTAGGCTGGGTCAGCCCAGGTGTCATGGTACCTGAATTTGAACAGCGTATGAAAAGTACGCCAGTGGGTCAGATTAGTGAACCGTTCCAGTCACAATTTGGCTGGCATATCCTGCAAGTGACCGATACACGTCAGCAAGATATGACTCAGGAATATCAGGAACGTATGGCACGCCAGATCCTGGGTGAACGCCAGTTTGATGCTGAGCTAGATAGCTGGTTACGTGAAACCCGTAGCAATGCCTATGTAGAAATCAAAGATCCTCAGCTAGATCCTAAACGCGCTCGTTAATTTAAGAAAAGAAAGCCAGTATAATGCTGGCTTTTTTTAATGGCTCAATTTTTTAAGCAATAAAAAAGCCTCTTATTAAGAGGCTTTTTTATTTCAGATCCGATTAACGATTGTTTTCGTCGTCAGAAGAATCTTCAAATTTTGAATCGTTGTCAAAACCAGCGCCTTGACCACCAAAACCAGCACCTTGACCACCAAAGCCAGCACCTTGACCACCGAAGCCACCTTGACTACCGAAGCCACCTTGACTACCGAAGCCGCCTTGACCGCCGAAGCCAGCGCCTTGACCGCCGAAGCCAGCGCCTTGACCGCCGAAGCCACCTTGACCGCCGAAGCCACCAGCAGCGCCTTGACTACCGAAGCCACCTGTGCCGCCTTGACCACCGAAGCCAGCACCTTGTGGACCAGCAGGAGCACCAGCTGGACGAGGGTTACGTGCAGGTACAACTGTAGAAATCGCGTGTTTGTAAACCATTTGGCTTACTGTATTTTTTAATAATACAACGTATTGGTCAAAAGACTCGATGTGACCTTGTAATTTGATACCGTTTACCAGGAAGATAGAAACTGGAATACGTTCCTTACGGAGAGAATTCAAGAATGGATCTTGTAAAGTTTGACCTTTAGACATGTTATAACTCCAAAAATTTAAAAATCAGCGCAAAAAACTATCTCTATTTTTCAATTAAAAATTATAAAAAAGATAGTATTCAAATTTTGCTTTATCCGTGACAGTTTCGCAAGTCTTCTTGGGCCTGCTCGAGCGTAAAATATGTTGTAAATTTATGCTTTTCTTGCAAAGATCTCAACCAGGTATATTGACGTTTGGCAAGTTGTCGTGTCGCAAATAAAGCCTTATCCTCCATTTCCCGTTGTTTTTCATGACTTAGGTCACCTTTTTTTAAGAATTCTATGGCTTGGCGGTAACCTACTGAACGCATTGAGGGTAAATTTTCGTCAAAATCGTATTTTCCCATTAATCCTTTAACTTCATTTAAAAATCCGTTTTTCCACATAATTTCAAGACGTTTTTCAATACGTTTGTGCAATTCTAACCGATCGGGCATTAAGGCATAATTATGGAAACTGTAACGATATGGTAAATTTTTTGGTTGTTCTGCTTGTAGTTTTGTAATCGGCTCACCTGTTAGCTTAAAAACCTCTAAAGCACGGATAATTCGCTGTTTATCACTGACTTTAAATTTCTGGCCAGCTAAGGGATCTACCTGACATAATTCAGCATACACCGCTTCCCACCCTTCACGAGCGGCTTTCTCTTCAATCTGGGCACGCACCGCATAATCTGCACTTGGTAAATTATCAGACAAGCCTTCAAGTAAGGCCTTAAAATACAGCATGGTGCCACCCACCAGAATTGGTGTTTTACCACGCGCATGAATATCATCAATCAGACGGCAAGCATCTTCGACAAAGTTTGCTGCAGAATAGACTTCGAGCGGGCTAATAATATCAATCAGATGATGCGGATAGCGCCCTAATTCCTCTTTAGATGGCTTCGCTGTACCAATGTCCATTTCCCGATAAACTAGCGCAGAATCGACAGAAATCAGCTCAAAATGACCTTGCTCGTATAGTTCACATGCCAAAGCAGTTTTACCGCTTGCAGTTGGTCCCATTAAATTGATGACCGGCAGTTGATTGGACATGTAAGGCTACTCTCCTCGAGCGAAAAGTTTATCAAGTTGAGACAATGGAAATGCTCGCCAGGTTGGACGACCATGATTACATTGGCTCGCAAATTCAGTTTGTTCCATCTGGCGCAGCAAAGCGTTCATTTCTGACAGACTCAACATTCGATGTGCACGTACTGCACCATGACAGGCCATACCTGCAAGAATCTGGTCACGTTTCTGCATTAAACCCTGTCCCTGATCATTAGGATCCAGATCATTCAATAATTCAGGGATCAAGGCATCAAAATCAGCTTTATGCAAAATGGCCGGTACGCCCCGTACAATGACCTGTTCATCACCATACTGGTCAATTTCCAGGCCTAAACGAGCGAGTTGATCTTTGAGCTCGTCAACACGCATGGCTTGCATACGACTAATGCTCACCACTTTAGGAATCAGCAATTGCTGGGATATCCAGAATTCCGGTTTATCCCAAGCCATTTTCATCTGTTGCAGCAGAATACGCTCATGCGCCGCATGCATATCTACGATGATTAAGCCTTCGGTATTTTGCGCTAGTATATAAATACCATGCAGCTGGGCGATCGCAATTCCCAATGGATGCTCATCCACTTTACTTTGTAAATGTGACTGAAATGCATCCGATGCTGAAGTATTGGTTTCCGGTTCAGTTTCTCTTAAAGGCGCGAGATAACTTTTCAAGGCATTATTCAGCTGCTGTGAACCCGAATATGATTTGCTGTAATCCTGCGCATAATACACAGTTTGTGGACCAGATGACTCAAAATCCGTTAACACATCAGAAGCTTCTTCTTCACGCTGACGATACGGAGATGTGACTGGAATAACCGGTTGAGTGGCTACGGACTGATGCAGGCTAAACTGCTCTTGATAGCGCGGCTGAGGTGTTATCGCAACAGCTTCAGACTCAGTTTTCATCGCCTCAGCCAGATCAGCACTCGCAGTCTGAAATTGCGCCAGAGTTTCCTTGGCATAGTGACGTACAAATTCATGTACTTCACGCTGGTTCAGAAAACGAATTTCGTGTTTGGTCGGATGTACATTGACATCGATGCTTTCTGGATCGATTTCCAGAAATAGTAAATAAGCGGCATGCTGATGGCCATGCAGAATACCATCATAAGCCATACGCAAAGCGTGCGAAATGGTCTTGTCTTTAACGATCCGGCCATTCACATAGACATATTGCAGATCGGCTTGAGCCCGTGCATCCGAAGGATGTCCGAGCCAGCCTGATAAACGCATATTGATACTGTCTGCATCAATCCAGTAAGCATTTTCAGTAAACTGACGGCCAAGTAATTGTTGCACACGTTGAAAACGCAAAGCACCACTATCGGCAACCGGCAAATTCAGCTTGATGGTTTGGTTATGTTCCAATACAAAGCGAATATCGAAATGCGTTAAAGCCATACGGCGAACAATTTCTTCGATATGTCCAAATTCAGTGCCTGGCTTTTTCAGAAATTTGCGCCGCGCCGGAACATTGAAGAATAAATCCTGCACCCGGATCTGAGTTCCTTTGGATGCTGCGACCGGTTGAATATCCTGATGATCAAAAGCCGTACCGTTCACTTCGACCTGATAGCCAATGCCATCTTCATTCTGGCTACTGGTTAAAGTCAGACGAGACACTGCGGCAATCGAGGCCAGCGCTTCACCACGAAAGCCCAAACTGGTAATCGCATGCAACTCTTCAGCTGTCTGAATCTTACTGGTCGCGTGACGCATCACGGCTAGTGGCAAATCCTCATAATGAATGCCTCGGCCATTGTCAATGATTTCAATCAGCGTACTGCCGCCCTGTTCCACCCGGATAATCAGCTCGGTCGCACCTGCATCAATCGAGTTTTCCAGCAACTCCTTGACCACAGATGCAGGACGTTCAATCACCTCACCTGCGGCAATCTGGTTCGCCAGCGCAGGATCAAGTGCACGGATACGGCGTATGCTTAAATCATCAACCATTTGGGAATTCACGCTCCAAAGCTTGCTGTAATGCCAGATTAGAAGAAATCAGACTTGCAGTACGGGTCAGCTCATCTTCTGATTTTAAAATTTCAATAATTAAATCGGATTGCGGGATTTCATCACCCCCCTTAGAAGGCCATTCAAATAAAAATAGCGCATTGGGAGTTTCTAAATAATCCCGAATTCCCATCAATTCAAGTTCATAAGGGTCATTGAGACGATATAAATCAAAATGAAAGATATCCTGACCATTCACCTGATACGGCTCCACCAGCGTATAAGTCGGACTTTTTACTGAGCCTTTATGACCGAGTTGTTGTAAGTAATAACGCGTCAGCGTGGTTTTCCCCGCACCCAAGTCACCAATCAGATATATAACGCCCGAAGAAAAATTATTTGCCAGAACTTTGGCCAGATTTTGGGTGTCATCTTCATGTTTTAAAGTGACATTAAATGAATAAGGCATATTACTCACGACATGATGAAAAAGAATAATTATGATAGCATCGCAACGCTTTAAAAGCCTATTCACCTCTGTGAGAAACTGTATTTTTTCACAGCATCCGTTCCAGACCAGAGATAGATCCACGTTGTGATGACTTCGACTGTTGAATTTAGCCCCCCCATGCTGAATGGAGTTACGGCAAGTAAAGTATTCCTGCAAGTGACAGCAGATTCACCCAAGACAGTCTATGCTTATCTCTGTGCACAATTTCCACATATTGAGTCGAGCGAATGGCAATCCCGTTTCGATAATGATCTGGTTTATGATGCTCAGGGCAACACCTTAACCATCGAAAGTTCTTTTCAAGCGAATACTCATTGTTTTTATTATCGTTTTTTGGCACACGAAGTGCATGTTCCTTTTCAGCATCAGATTCTGTTTGAGAATGAGCATCTGCTGGTCGTAGATAAACCTCATTTTTTGACCATGAGTCCTACTGGACAATATGTACAGGAAACCTTGCTGGTACGCCTAAAACAGCAAACTGGGAATGAACATCTTACTCCGATTCATCGATTGGATCGTGAAACGGCAGGTGTGGTGCTGATTTCAAAATGTGTGCAATCGCGCGGGGTTTATCAGCAAATGTTTGCGACTCGGCAAGTACAGAAAACTTATCATGCGATTGCGGCTTATCGTGATGATTTAAGTTTTCCTCTCATCACAAAGCTGAAAATGGAAAAAGGCCAGCCTTTTTATACCATGCAGGTGGTAGAAGGAGAGCCTAATAGCGAAACCGAAATTCAATTGCTGCAACATGATCAGCAATGGGGCAAATATGAGCTAAAACCACATACAGGAAAGCAGCATCAGTTAAGGGTACACTTAAGTCATTTGGGGATTCCGATCCAGAATGATCCTTTTTATCCGCAGGTTTGCCATAAGGCGGATGATGATTTTTCTGCACCTTTACAGCTACTGGCCAAACACATTCAGTTTACGGATCCAGTTACCCAAAAGCAGATGCAATTTAGCTCTAAACTTGAATTGACACTGTAAATCTCTTGTCATTACAGATTATTTTCTAAAAACGGCAACTTGAGGATTGAAATCCCGAAGTTATCGATTAGAATAAGGCGAAAAGTTAAGTAATTTAAAGCTTTGAAAATATTATGAGAAAAACTGAAGTTTATCAAATTCGCCTGGATTCCCAAGAAAAGAAACAGGCATTTGCAGTATTTAAACAATTGGGGATTACGCCGGCTCAGGCAGTTCGTCTTTTTTTTAAACAGGTGGTTCTGACCAAATCAATCCCCTTCTCGATTGAAAATCAGAATATCAACCTGGAACAGTTGATCAAGTTACGCAAGCAGAAACAGAGTGAACTAAAGTCAGAACAAACTTCAAGTCCAAGTACTACAGCGATTCCAGCAGATCATCAGGAAATGAATCTGGATGATGATCATTTTGATTTATTTGAAGAACTGAATGCTATTTTAGGTGAAAGCGACAAAATTTAACATTGTTGCATTTACGAACAATTCTTAAGTTTCTCTCCTTTTAAACTTCGCTATGCTTGATGTTAATGATAAATAATAAAATTAACATGGAGTAAGCCGATGATCGTGCGACGTGCCCAGTCAGAAGATCTACCTAACCTGGCCGTTTTATTTGATGAGTACCGTCAATTTTATGGTACTTCTTCCAATCTGGATTTATCTTACGAGTTTTTGAAACAGCGTTTTGAAGATGGTCAAACTGTCATTTTTATCAACACCAAGGATGATATTTTTACCGGATTTATTCTGCTGTATTTAAGATTTTCCTCAGTCGCATGTTCTACTTATTATGTGCTGGACGATGTCTATATTAGCCCGCCTTATCGCCGGCATGGTGCAGCCAAACAACTGATTGATACGGCTATTTTATTTGCCCGGCATGAAAATGCGCTTCGAATCAGCCTGGAAACGCAAAAAACCAATTATCAGTCACATAAACTTTATGAGTCACTTGGATTTATTCAGGACAATGAATTCGTGACTTTCCATTGTTTCCTGAAATAGATCCCAGACTTTATTCGGTACGGAATTTTGCCTGTGCCACTTGTTCTGCGTCCAGATAGGTCCATTCCCCTATTGCCAGTTCATTCAAGGCCAATGCACCAATCTGGGCACGATGCAGCTTTTCCACTTTATTGCCAACAGCTGCCAGCATACGTTTCACCTGATGATACACACCTTGATGAATGGTCATTTGCAGTCGATTGTCATTCAGACGAACAATATCTGTAGCAGCAAAGGTGCCTTTTTCATTTCTCAATTCCACACCCTGTTCAAGCTGTTGAATCTGCTCATCTGTTACGGGATCGGCAGTAGTCATCTGATAGACTTTCGCCACATGTTTCTTAGGATGGGTCAACGCTTGTAAAAACTGACCATCATCCGTCAGCAATAACAGTCCGGTGGTGTCCTGATCGAGACGACCTACACATTGGATTCCACGGTTTAACAAGGTATCATCAAACAGATCAAATACACTGAAATGATGGGTAGCCTGATGTGAGCATTCATAATCTTGAGGCTTATTGAGCGCGATATATACTTTTTCCCGATAGCGATACTCATGACCATAGACGCTAAAGGTCAGATCTTGCAGATTCAGCTTATGCTTGGGGTTATCGATGAGTTCGCCCTGAATCGAAACAGCACCATTTTTAATCAGTTGCTGACAATGTTTTCGTGAACCAAAACCTTGTGATTGCAACATTTTTTCCAATAGCATCTGTCTAAACCTGTTTAAATGAGCGATAGGCGCATTCTATACTGAAAACTAACCAGATTCAGTTCTTATAAGGTCTTCTCCCTTTAAATGGCTAAAAAGCCTATAATCCTGTGACTTTTCATTTTTCCTATCTCCTCATGTCCCAACTTGATCTGAATCTGCTTGTTCTTCTGGTTCTACTGGCTTGCGGTATTTTTAGTCATAATACTGCTGTGACCATTGCTGCGGCCGTGTTGATTGTCCTGAAAATTACGCCTCTCAATGAACTCTTACCTTATGTACAGCAACATGGCCTAAATATTGGGATTATTATTTTAACCATTGGCGTATTGACTCCGATTGCTAGCGGGAAAATTCCTGGTGACAGTATTCTTAAATCATTTCTGAGCTGGAAATCTTTACTGGCAATTGCAATCGGTCTATTCGTTGCCTGGCTTGGTGGACGTGGGGTGAAACTGATGTCGAGTCAGCCTGATGTCGTTGCAGGTCTATTAATTGGTACAGTCGCAGGTGTCGCGGTACTTCGTGGTGTCCCTGTCGGGCCATTAATTGCGGCCGGGATTTTATCGTTATTGATTGGAACGCAATAAGCCTTTAACCATGATTGTGCAATATTCTTAAAAATTAACATTCTAAAATTATGAACTGCAAAGTATTAAATCACATGATCAGCGACATGGATGTCGCTCGTTGGATTGAGGTACAGGATGTACCTTCAATCCAACAAAAGATTTTTGTTACTTTTGATCTTTCAAAAGTAAAAGCTCACGTTAAATACTAAAATTTAAAAACTCAAATTTTATTCCACAAACAGCAAAGCCAAACGTACCTGATCATAACCCATACGCGGACTGGTCAGTTCCACGATCGGACGTAATTTAATACTGCCGTCATCATTGAAATGATCTGAGTTTTGACGTTTAGTCAGACGCTTATAAATCTTGCGGACTTGTTCAACAACTTCCTCACCCGGATGAGCTACTGAGATATCCAGCCCTTGCTCTTTATGCAAACGTCCTAAATGATTAATAATAGTGGCAGGTGTCAAGCCACGTTCAGTGGCAATATCGGAAATCTCATAACCTTCTTCAAACAATTCACGGGTTTCATCCAAGGTTGCAGTCGCGTAGTTTTGCTTGCCACCATTTTTGGCAATTTTCTTCTCATTACGCTGGATCTCGACTTCATTCAAAGTACCACCACAATGACGGATAAAGGCCTTATGCTGTACAGTCAAATCCACGTTTTCAAAATTCGCTTCAGCTTCATCCGACAGTTCCCGAAAGCGGCGATCAGCTTTAATGGCAAGACTATCCAGTTCCAGAGCCTGTTCATTAAAGCCTTTCAAACGTAGACCATTTAAGCTTTTCAAACGGGATAATGCTACATAACCTTGACCTTTTTCAAAGGTATGGCTCAAGTCAATCTCAGCAGCTTCTAGCGTCATGCCTTGAGACTTATGAATGGTAATCGCCCAAGCCAGACGTAATGGAATCTGCTGGAAACTGGCAATGGTTTTGCCTGCTTCATTATCCACCGACCAGGTTTCAGGCTCTACAATCAGGGTAGTTCCATCTGTCAGTTTGACCTTTGGCAGAACGCCATGCTCATCATCATCTTCAAAGCCGATCACTTCACCTAAGCTGCCGTTGATATAGCCCATATCGAAATTATTTTTCACGAACATGACTTTGGCATGTTTTTTCAGGGTTAAGGCTTCGGGTGCACGGACTGAAGACTTCAAGGTTTCTATCAGTTTTTCATTACCATCACATTGCGCATCAAACTGGCGGGGATCCTGATCAATTTCATTCAGATGCTTAAAGTTAATGCTGTCGACATCCATATTGTGGGTATAGAGACGTGTATAGGTATCGCCAATATCCTGCTGACGTGTACCCTGTAGCGCTGAACGATGTTCAGGTGAAATGGCCTGCGCACGAATGGCATTCAGAATATCATTCAGATAATCATTACCCTGACGATGCTGCTCGGTCAGATAACAAACCCGAAACTTGGCTTCAACCCAGGCATCCGACATAAAGCAGAATTTATCGCGGTTACGTTCATCATTTTTTCCAACGGGTGGCAACTGGAAAAAGTCCCCTGCAACAATGACCTGAATCCCGCCAAAAGCTTCATCACTTTCCTTGAAATATTTCAGCACCTGATTGACCAGATTGAGCTGCTTGGCATGCAGCATAGAAATTTCATCAATGATCAGGACTTGCGCATTTTCCAAGTGTTCTTTCAGGTATTTACGCTCTTTCATCCGCTTCAGGTCTTCTTCAGACAAAAAGTCTTTGATCCCAATTCCTGCCCAGGTATGTATGGTCATGCCATTCATATGCGTTGCCGCAATACCAGTCGATGCAGTAATCGCGACCGATACCTTACGGGCTTTCAGATAATTAATATATTGATTGAGCGTATAAGTTTTCCCTGCACCCGCAGAACCGGTTAAAAAGACATTTTCCCCTGCTTTTAAGAGCTTAAGTGCAGTTTCCTGTTTCATAAAAGAGATACCGTAAAAGAACGGCTATAGCCTAACGATTTTTGCCGGAAAAGTTAAGCTTCACGGATAGAAAAGCACTGAATCCGGTCAAGCCTGCAGGTTTAACCAGTTAATAAAATGCTGGGCAATATTGATATATTCAACTTCCGCTTTTTGATTATTTGGGTACTCAAGCTGGTCAAAGATGACTTGATCATTCTGCAACTGGCAGCCTAAAATCAGAGGTAACTTGATGGCAGGATGTGACATGCGAAAAGCCACATATTCACCTTCGACTATACGCTGTGCATAACTTGCAGCCAGACAGTTCCGGAATATTCTGGCCTCTTCAATAATCCGCTCTAGTGTTTTCAACTCCTCAAAACGCCAATTAAAATACAGTAGAAAATGTGCCTGTGTGAGCGGCCTCCAGCTGGCAAGCGCAAAGTCTTTTTTGAGCTTGGCAATAATTTCCTGCTTCTGAATCTGCTCATGCCAGGCAACTGCCTGCATAAATAAACTGGTCCAGCTTAAATTCTTAGGCACTTCTGTTTGAGTAGAAAAATACTCCGGCAGATAATCGCGGATATAACCGTCAAAACAGGATTCCCGCACATGCCGGGCGTGTAAATAAAAACGCTTCCT
Organism: Acinetobacter sp. YH12233; assembly: GCF_013417725.1. Classification (NCBI taxonomy): domain Bacteria; kingdom Pseudomonadati; phylum Pseudomonadota; class Gammaproteobacteria; order Moraxellales; family Moraxellaceae; genus Acinetobacter; species Acinetobacter sp. YH12233. The sequence continues at coordinate 24,265 of NZ_VPDK01000004.1, read as the reverse complement.
GAACTCTACAAATGGAATCTGGTTACGTTGTAGCACGTTATAAAAATTACGGTCTTGCTGAGTTTGAGGCCGAATATAAGCCAGCACATCCTCAGGCAAATCACAGGTAATCTTATACAGATGCTGCATATAAGCTTGCATCACTCGGCTTAAGTTGGCATAGACCCTTTTAGTTATCTGATCATCCATTGCCACTACATCCCGCAATAATCCGATCCATTCATCCAGATATAAAATCGATGGACTAATCGCAATACGATGATCCTCAATAGCCTGACGCGTCCCTTTGAGAACAACTGTTCGATTCAGCTCATGCTCAAACCAGTGATGCTGAAGGGCATATTGATGAACATCATCAATAAACAGACGTGCTGCGATATATTGAAAATATTGCAAGGTAGCTAAAACAATCTGCGGATGAACATGATGCGTATCGATAAAGCTTAAAGCTGTTGCCGCCACCCGCACACTGCTATGTTGAATATTGCTGCTCAGCCAATCCAAAATTTCCGCAGGCTGTTTAAATAACCAGTTCACTACCCGATGACAGTCAAATAAAGGAAGTTTGGCGACTTTTTTCTGCCATAAATAAGGATTATTTTCCAGAAAATTGCGTTTGGATAGCAGATCACTCCGATGCCAGCTATCACGATTCATCAGCCGGACAAAGCCCAGTAGATGACTTTGCTCTTCGGCATGCCGATACAGCAAACGGATATCGTCAATATGGTCATTCAGCTCATGCAGATTGAACCGGTTTTCAAAGGATAAAGAGATAATCCGGTAGGTCGCTGGGTGCAGAAACTCAGGCGCACTGAAACAGAATGCATCCAGACTGTCCATCACTGACTGAATCGATAGAAACTCATCTGGCTGCAAATATTGCAAGGAAAAGATTTGCTGTAGCTGTTTTAAAACATGCGCCGGAATCTCATGTCCACTTTGAAGACAATTACTGATACAAGGCTGAGTATAAACTTCGGCTTTAATCATAAAGGAGTCGATGATTTCAGCCTGCACAAGCGACATCTGTTTTAAGCAATTAGCAACTCGGTCAGGCGCATTAACCCATATATAGACTTGATCAATAATAAGTTGACGGAGCTGTTTGGCTTTATCACGTAAAAACAAGGAATGCTGGGGCTTTAAATCCCCAGTCAGAAAGTAAATATCCTGAAAGAAAAACTCTTCCAAAGCCTCTGCTTTAGCCAGCCTGGAATCAATCTGCATTTCTGCTAAGGCATGGGGACTTTCCAGATTTAAATCTTGAGGTGTATATAGCTGTATATTTAATAAGCCATTAAGCAGATCAATTCGATGCTCATCCTGATGAATCCTGAACAAATTCTGGGCATTCACATGACCAATAAGCGCCATTTGATCCAGATACAGCTGATTTAACTCAGGAAAAATACTGAGGCATTGTTCAGCGAGCTGTCTGAATGGCAGTAACAAACCCTCCTGTTCCATATTTCCCCCTTCGTTTTAACCCTATTGAGTTACAGACCTACTGAATTTCAATCCTTTAAAATCGCTTTTTCCTTTCTATTACAGAAATTGAAGCATGGTGATTTTTTAGACGATTCGATCTCAATGTAAAGCAAAGCAGGAATGATGAAAAGACCTAGACTTCATCTTGCCGACGTCTGTCAGCCAACAGTTCTAGCCCCTGATAGATCTTGTGTTGTAAATACTCACGAAAATCAATCAGATCATTCTCGTGCTGCACATGATGAATTGGCTGCCGCGGCATAAACTGAAAATAAAAAGGCAAGCGTTTGGGAAACAGATTTTTAGGTAAGGAAGGAATCACGTCACCATGACGTAATAATTTATTGAGTTGGGGAATTTTTAATAATTTTTGAAAATACTTATGTTGAATGATCTTATTGGCATCAAATCCAATCTCATAGATTTCATCACCGCCCAGTGCAGCAAAAGGGACTATATCGTATTGAAACTCTTGAGCCAGCTTAAGGAAGCCATAACGCTCTTTCCAAATCAGCTGATACTGCTCACCTTCCCGTTTCAGCACTTCACGGCCACCCCCCCGGAAAGACCAGAATCGAGTAGCCTTGCTGCATGGCCGAGCGGACATAGTCCTGTATGCCATCAATAGCGCCAAATTTCTTCACTGCTTCACGCCATAGCGGCACATAAAAATGGCTATGATCAGCAATACTGACCACAGCCACTTGATGTTCATTGTACAGGTAATCAATCGGCATTGGCGCATCAAAGATGCCATACATGGAATGATTACCGACATACATTGCAGGTCGACTGGCATCAATATTTTCAGCCCCTAAAAAAGTAGGCGTGAAATACAGTTTGGATAAGGCACTTAAGCGCCTGATCCATGCTGCGTCATGCTTGACCTGCAAAATATACTCCCGGCTTACGCCACGCGTTTTTGTACCAGGATTGAACCCACTGAATAGCCTGCACCAAATGAACACAGTACGCCATATTCGCCGTCTTCAACTTCATTTGCAGTACGATGTAAGGCAATGATGACACCTGCGGAGGAAGTATTGGCAAACTCATTCAGAATGATAGGTACCAGACCTGGTTTGGCATTTTCTTTACCCACTACCAGTTTCAGAATCAGTTCATTCATGCTGGCATTGGCTTGGTGCAACCAGAAGCGTTTTACATCTGTAGGTGCAATATGATTTTTCTCAAGTTGAGCAGTAATCATCTTGGCAACCAGTGGACACACTTCTTTAAATACCTTACGACCGTCCTGACGGAAACGTTTGTCGTCAATATCTGCATTTTCAGACGTATTCAGGAAACCGAAGTTATTGCGGATATTGTTTGAGAACTGGGTAAATAATGATGTATCCAGAATCTCGAAACCGGTTTTAGTTTCAGTATCTTCAATGATCGATGCAGTTGCGACATCACCAAAAATAAAGTGACAGTCACGTGAACGGAAATCGGTATGTGCAGAGGTAATTTCGACATTTACCAGCAATACACGACGTGCACCTGCTTTGATGGCATCGGCAGCCTGTTTTAAACCAAAAGTTGCTGCTGAACATGCGACGTTCATGTCATACGCATAACCTTGAATACCCAGAGCAGTCTGGATTTCAATCGCAACCGCAGGATAAGCACGTTGCAGATTTGAACATGACAGGATCACAACATCGATATCTTCAGCAGTGACACCAGCATTTTCCATCGCCTGTTTTGCTGCGATCACGCCCCATTCTGCCTGAAGGGAAATTTCATCATCTGAACGTTCACGTAGATTTGGACGTAAACGTTTTGGATCGAGGATGCCAGTTTTTTCTGACACATAACGGCGTTGTACGCCTGACGCTTTTTCAATAAATTCTGCGCTAGAACCACGACGCGCATCTAATTCGCCTGCAGCGATTTTATCTGCATTTTCGTGATTATACAGTTCCACATAAGCATTTAAACTTTCAACTAACTCTTCATTGGTAATGACATCTTCCGGATGGAACAAGCCAGTACCCGTAATACGGATGCCCATGTAAAACTCCTTCTCAAAATGACCTATATCTTAACTGATTCCAAGACGTTCCCATACTTTTTGCAGGCGAGTTGGAGAAATGGGTGTTTTCGTTTTCATCGGTTGAGAAAACAATGAGATCCTTAACTCCTCAACCATAAAATACAATTCTTTAAGGCGAGCGTCATTTTTAAACTTAAATAATTTTTCCATCCACGGATCAATTTGGTCAATGGCGGAATCATCCCTCTGTAGGTTATTTGGCAAGCGCTCTAAACGCAAGATCAGGGCTTTCAAATAACGTGGAAATTCTGACCATACGTCGGAAGGTTTCCGATAAACGAAGTCAGAAAGACTCATCAAATCAAGCTGATCCTCAATATCATCAATATTTTTTCCAAATATAGATGGGTCTAAAACCAGTAATTTACGACGAATTTCCTGCCACTGGATATAAATATCCGTGATTTCTTTCAGTGCAGTCTGGCCATGAGTCAGGAAAGATTTTTTTACATCCTCTACCAACTTTTGGAACTCTTGCATATTGACAGGCAGCTCATTAATTGACAGGTGGAGTGTGGCATAAACTAACATTTGCTCCAGTTGGGCCTTATCGCCAAGCGGTGAATATGCCAGTGCCAGCGGTTTGGAAATCTGTTTTTTCAGCTGACGCACCAGATCTCCGAGCTGCATATGCACCAGCCGAATGATCCCTTCACGATGCTGTTTGACGGCTTCAGCCTGATCATTAAAGGTCTGAATCACGACACCAGATTCATCTTTCTGTTCCAGTGCAGCAAAGTCTTTGGTAGGAACCAGTGCCTGATATTGCTTAACGACTACACCCGTCACTTTCTGCGATGCTTCAAAGACAAAGTTTTCCGGGAAGGTTTTAAATTCACCTTTTAACTGTTTCACCGGGCTATGAGTTTCAGTACGGCAACGGGCTTTTAGCTCGGCCAGATCACGGCCTTGTTCAATCACGTGACCTTTTTCATCTATCACCTTGATCAAAGGCAAGAGATATTGCTCAACCCGATCCAGACTAAAATCTTTTTCTGTAATCTGCTCGCCACGCAACTGGAAAGCCAGAAAACTGAAAATATGCTCACGTAAATTTACCGCATCAATACGGGCTGCTAGCTTTTTCGCAGTATCTGGAATCGGCACCAGACTACGGCGTTTATCTTTAGGCAAAGTCTTTAATAAAGCTTCGATCAGTTCCAGACGCCAGCCTGGAACCCCCCATGACCAGATATTTTCATCGACCTGCGGCAAAGCCTGCAGCGGGATTTTAACCGTTGCACCATCTTCATCATGACTTGGGTCAAAACGGTAACTGGTCGCCAGACGCAATTCACCATTACGTAAATAATCCGGAAACTGTTGTGTGGTTGGACGATCATTCAGCCACAGCGCATCATCATCAATAAACAGATAACGTGGATCATGTGGCTCTACCGTGGCACGCCAGTCTTCAAAACTACGGCGACTCGCCACTTCTGGCGGCACTTTGGAGGCATAAAACTGGTAAATGGTTTCTTCATCCACGACCAAGTCACGACGGCGTAGCTTGTCTTCTACCCGTTCCACTTCTTCCAGTTTCAGCAAATTATGCTTCAGGAATGGGGGATTAATACCGAGATTTCCAGTGGTCAGTGCATCACGCAGGAAGATTTCATGCGCAGCAGGCTGATCCACTTTCTCATAATTGACCGGACGCTTCGGCTCGATGATCAGGCCGAATAACGAAATCTGATCATAGGCATTGACTACACCTGCTTTTTTCGACCAGTGCGGCTCAAAATAGTGATGTTTCAGCAAGTCACGCGCAGCTAGCAGAATCCATTCCGGCTCAATTTTCGCTAGAGTCCGTAAATACACCTGCGAGGTTTCAACCATTTCAAAAGCCATCACCCATGGGGTATTGGTTTTGTGCAGCGTTGATGCCGGGAAAATTCGTGCTTTCTGCTGACGAACTGCCATAAACACATTACGTTCATCAGTCTTGTTGGCAATAAAAGACAGTAAGCCAGTCAATAAAGCGCGATGCAGATTTTCATAACTGGCTTTCTTTTCATTAAAGGACAGTTTTAAGCCTTTAGCCAGATCCACCAGCTGCTCATGAGTTTTCTTCCATTCACGCAGACGTAACCAGCTCAGGAAATGATTCCGTGCAAAAGTACGACGTTTGTTTTCGCTCATACTTTCACAGTTATTATGCAGGGTATCCCAGAGCTTGATATAAAACAGGAAATCTGAATCTGCTTCACGGAACAAGGCATGTTTCTGATCAGCCTGCATCTGCTTATCCGCAGGACGTTCACGTGGGTCTTGTACTGCCAGCGCCGCGACAATTACCAAAGCTTCATTCAGTGCACCAAAATGGGCACCGCCAAGAATCATTCGCGCCAGACGTGGATCAATTGGCATTTTTGCCATTTGCTGACCGATCTTGGTTAATCCCCCTTGTGTTCCCCCTTTATTAAAGGGGGAAGAAGTTCCCGACTGCTTTTCGTCGGCAACTTTAGGGAGATTTTTCTCTGTCATTGCCCCAAGCTCAATCAAGAGCTTGCGACCATCATTGACCAGGCGGTGATCTGGTGGCTCAATGAAATCAAAATCTTCCAGTGAACCTAGGCCCAGACTTTGCATCTGTAAAATAACGGATGCCAGATTGGTCCGTTTAATCTCAGGTTCGGTAAATTCAGGACGACTTAAAAAGTCCTCTTCACTGTACAGACGAACACAGACGCCTGGCGCAATACGGCCACAACGGCCTTTACGCTGATTGGCAGCAGCTTGAGAAACCGCTTCGATCGGTAAACGCTGCACCCGTGAACGATAGTTATAACGGGAAATACGGGCAAAACCGCTATCAATCACATAACGAATATTCGGAACAGTTAATGCTGTTTCTGCTACGTTGGTGGCGATAATAATCCGTCGACCGCCGCCCGATGGATTAAAGATTTTTTGCTGTTCAGCCAGTGCCAGACGCGCATACAAAGGAAGTACTTCAGTATGGCGCGGACCATGCTTGATCAAGGTTTCCTGCAGTTCACGAATTTCCTGTTCGGTACTGGCAAAAATCAGGATATCAGCATGTTCCGGATGACCTTTTTCCTGTGCATCCTGAAAACATTCTTCTACTGCTGCAACCACTGCGCGTGGCAGATTTTCTTCAAAATCATCAAACTCGTCGTCATCACTGCCGACAATGCTCATTTCAGAAATTGGACGATAACGCACTTCTACCGGATAGCTACGTCCCTCCACTTCATAGATCGGTGCGCCATTGAAGTAGTTACTGAAACGGTTTACGTCCAGCGTTGCCGAGGTAATGATCACTTTTAGATCTTTACGACGCGGCAAGAGCTGCTTGAGATAGCCCATGATGAAATCGATATTCAGCGAACGTTCATGCGCTTCATCGATGATAATGGTGTCGTATTTGGTCAGGAACCGGTCATTGGCCAGCTCTGCCAATAAAATACCATCCGTCATCAAACGGACGATCGAATCCTGCGAGCCCTGTTCATTAAAACGGACTTTAAAGGAAATTGACTCACCCAGTTTCTCGCCAACTTCTTCTGCAATACGCTGTGAGACGCTACGCGCAGCTAGACGACGTGGCTGGGTATGGCCAATCAGACCAGTCAGGCCTCGACCTGCCAGCATGGCGATTTGTGGTAATTGCGTAGTTTTACCGGAACCGGTTTCACCAGCCACAATAATGACCTGATGTTGCTGGATCGCTTCAATCAGCTTGTCTGCATACTGGGTAACAGGCAGATCCTGATTCAGCTTGATATTGGGAATGCGTTCGATACGCTGCATGACTTTGGCATGCGATTTTTCAAATAATTCTTGATATTGCTTTTGGTTGGCATCTTTACCTTTTTGGAGTCGATTTAAACGATGACGGTCACGCGCCATAACGAGCTGATCTACATTTAAAGGACTCTGCACTGAGAAAACACCTGATATAAAAAAAGACAATAGGCAGCTATTTTACGCTGTATTGCCCCTAAGCGAAAGAACGGCCATTTTGAATATTTTTATAATTTTTTAATTTTTGCCCTTGAATTTTACTGCTTGCGGCATCATGTCTGAATAGGCATTAAATCGGGGTGAGTCTTGTCATGATGTATTCACCATTCTACGGTTGAATCATTTATATCAAGAGCAATGCTGTTTGTGCTGATGGTGTTTTATTTTTAGCTTAATTCGGTTTTTCCGATGTATGTTATGTAAAAATACTGTTTCAGCAAGAAAAATAATTTCTGTACCCTATTGGAAATTAAATACAAACCTCAATCATGGAGACAATGATGAGCTTAATTAATACTGAAGTTAAACCGTTCAAAACAACTGCGTTCCAAAATGGTAAATTCATCGAAGTAACAGAAGCTGACCTTAAAGGTAAATGGTCTGTAGTATTCTTCTACCCAGCTGACTTCACTTTCGTTTGCCCAACTGAACTTGGCGACCTTGCTGACAACTACGAAGAATTCAAAAAATTAGGCGTTGAAATCTACTCAGTTTCTACTGACACTCACTTCACTCACAAAGCTTGGCACGATTCTTCTGAAGAAATCAAAAAAATCCAATACGTAATGGTTGGCGATCCTACTTGGACTCTTGCTAAAAACTTCGACGTACTAATCGAAGCTGACGGCCTTGCTGACCGTGGTACTTTCGTGATCGATCCAGAAGGTAAAATCCAAATCGTTGAAATCAACGCTGGCGGTATCGGTCGTGATGCTCAAGAACTTCTTCGTAAAGTTAAAGCAGCTCAATATGTACACGCTCACCCAGGCGAAGTTTGCCCAGCTAAATGGAAAGAAGGCGACGCAACTCTTGCTCCTTCAATCGACCTAGTTGGTAAAATCTAATCTGTATTAGATTGAACTGATTTAAAAAAACCACGCTTTTAGCGTGGTTTTTTTATTTGAACATTTATTTGATTGCTCTATTGGCCAAACGTTTTATTTTCCTTTTTCTTCTATCTAAAGCCATCCTGCCAAATCTTTATTTTTCACTTTAAAGATCATATAAAAATCAGGCATGCATATTGCATCCTCTCCATAACAATCCCCTACTTATGCTTACAATTCAGTTATACATCTTCAATGTCAGTTGGCATAAGTTCAAGACATAAGATAATAATATTCAGTGGAGGAAAACGTATGCAAAAACTGCTAACCGTGATCTCATGGGCTTATAGTCCTTCTAGCCGCCACCTGAAAATCATTTATAGCAATGGCGATATAGAGCTCTACCATCCTGTTCCCGAATTTGTTTATGACAACCTGTTAAGACGACAAGATAAAATGGCCTTTGTACAGAAATATCTTGAATACAACTTACATTTCGACCGAGTTTGCCTGTTTTAATTTAACTAATTTCTGCTTAACGATAAGTCACTATGAGTAAGCCAGCTCCAATCGGCAATGTACTCATGATAAAACCTGAATCCTGCTGGATCAGCTGAATAAATTCTTCTACTTCCGCAGCATGTGAAATCACATTATCCACCAGCAATACTCCACCTTTTGGCTTGAGCAATCGGGCCAAATGGGTCCAATAATCCACATAAGCATCACGTTCCGCATCTAACAATATAAAATCAAATACGTCCTGCTCAGCTTGCAGATAATACAAGGCATCTGTCACTTTAAAATCAATCAAATCCTTTAAGCCTAGCTGATTTGCATACTGCTCGGCCTGCGCAACTCTTTCTGCATCTATTTCTAATGTTGTAATCATCGCTTGAGTCTGCCGGGCAGCTTCGGCCAGCCATAAAGTGGAATAGCCTGTAGAAGTCCCAATTTCCAGAATACGTTTGGACTGCTGGGCACGAATGAGTAATGATAAAAATCGGCCTGATTCAGGCTCAATATTTCGATAACGTTGCAGACGTTCAGTTTGCTGAAGATCATGCGCATGAAAGGTCTTATACAGTTCCTGCATAAAACTTTCAAAATGTTGTAATTGATTCATTGCTCTTCCCTGAGGTGATCTAAATAAATTTTTTATGGATTGATTAAAGTGCCTGAACCAATTTAAAGCGTTCTACTTCACGATCATCACTGGTGATAATACGTTCAGTAAACATGGATAGTGGTCGTACCCAAATTGAATAGTCCCCATAAAGGCATTGATAAACCACTAGTTTTTCTTCTGTTTCACTATGCCTTGCCATATGCAGGACCTGATAAAGCTTGCCTTTATAATGTTGATAAATACCGCGTTGTAATTCCATCGTTCAACTCTCAAATGCAGAATTCCAATCTTAACCGAAAAAGAGCAATATCATTCTAAACTACTTGAAAATTCATGCTAAGCACCCAGATATAAGCTTGAAATTAATCATGAATTTTTCAATACATTTGCAAAACCGATTAAATTTATAAAAACAAACTGTTTTATCTATTTATCGATTTAGCTTAGTATCTACTTATCGAATGAATTCTTACTCCTTTGGAGACGTTAGCAATGTTAGATCAAAATACTTTAGCTCAATTAAAAACACTACTTGAACGTTTGGAAGGCCCGATTGAATTAGTGGCAACTCTGGATGGCTCTGACAAATCAGCCAAAATCAAAGAACTGGTTGAGGAAATCGCCCAGCTTTCTGATCTAGTGACTGCCCGTTTTGACGGTACCAACAAACGTGCACCAAGCTTTGGTGTGGCAAAAGCCGGTGAACAGCCTCGTGTGTTCTTCGCAGGCTTGCCGATGGGCCATGAGTTTACTTCCCTGATTCTGGCATTGCTGCAAACTTCAGGCTATGCACCAAAAGTCTCTGCCGAAGTTCTGGAATCGATTAAAGGTTTGGGCATCAAATCTGACTTTGATGTATTTGTCTCACTCAGCTGTCATAACTGTCCGGATGTTGTTCAGGCATTGAACCTGATTGCTATCTATAACCCGGGTACAACAGCCACCATGATTGATGGGGCTTTCTTCCAGGACGAAGTGGAAGAACGTAAAATCATGGCCGTACCGATGGTCTTCCAGGACAATGAACATATCGGTCAGGGTCGTATGACGCTGGAAGAAATCATTGCCAAACTGGATACCAATGCCGCAGCCAAAGACGCGGAAAAACTGAATGCCAAAGATGCATTTGATATCCTAGTGATTGGTGGTGGACCTGCAGGGAATACTGCAGCGATCTATGCAGCACGTAAAGGCATCAAAACTGGCATCGTGGCTGAACGCATGGGCGGTCAGGTGATGGATACCATGGACATTGAAAACTACACATCAGTGCAAAAAACCCAAGGTCCGAAATTTGCCGCTGAAATGGAAGCACACGTGCGTGAATACGGTGTTGACATCATGAACCTGCAACGCGTGTCTGACATCAAAGGTGCAGATCGCACAGCCAATGGTCTGGTAGAAGTGACTTTAGAAAATGGTGCCAAACTTGAATCTAAAACTGTGATTTTATCTACCGGTGCACGCTGGAGAGAAATGAATGTTCCAGGTGAGGCAGAATACAAAACCCGTGGCGTGGCTTACTGCCCACACTGTGATGGTCCATTGTTCAAAGGTAAACGTGTTGCGGTAATTGGTGGTGGTAACTCCGGTGTAGAAGCTGCGATTGACCTTGCAGGTATTGTTGAGCATGTAACGCTGGTTGAGTTCGATACTAAACTTCGTGCGGATCAGGTATTGCAGGACAAACTGAACAGCTTGCCAAACACCACCGTAATCAAAAATGCGCTTTCTACCGAAGTGATCGGTGATGGTTCACAAGTCACAGCGTTGAAATACAAAGACCGTGCAACTGATGAAGAGCACACTGTTGAATTGGCAGGTATCTTCGTTCAGATCGGTTTGTTGCCAAACACCGACTTCCTGAAAGGAACCGATGTTGAGTTAACTAACCGTGGTGAGATTGTGATTAACGAGCGCAACGAAACCAATGTGAAAGGTGTGTTTGCTGCAGGTGACTGTACCACCGTTCCTTACAAACAGATCATCATCGCGACTGGTGAAGGTGCCAAAGCATCATTATCTGCCTTCGATTACATCATTCGCTCTGGTCAGTAAGATTTAAAATTCATGAATTAAAAAAGCCCGCGCAATGCGGGCTTTTTTTATATCTTAAAGATATCTTAAAGCTGACTTATTCCTGTAAAAGTTGAGCAGCCAGTTTTTCAATATTTCCCATTTCAGGATGTACAGCAGCAACATTAGCTAAAATCGTGACCGCCTTTTTCTTGTTTAAATCAATCATCAAAATAGCAGAATGCCCTGCGGTATTTCCCCCATGCCAGATGATTTTGGTGCCATTTTCCTGTTCTCGCACAAACCAGCCCAATCCCAATTGGTAGCTACCTGCTTGTTCTGTGGTTGCTTGCTGAGTTAATTGTACTGCCGCATTTTTTGCATCGAGTTGAGCTTGTGCAAATCTGGTTAAATCTGAAGCTGTAGAGAGTACACCGCCCGCAGGTAAAAAGGTATCAAATGCCCAGGTGGTGATTTCTTTTCCTTGGGCATCAAATGCAGACACAAGTTGCTTAGCTGCTTGATCAGGCGAGGTATAGCTATGTTTCATCCCATACTTTTTAAAGACATATTCATTGAGTAACTCAGCAAAATCCTTATTTTGCGATTGACTCAAACTCTGTCCCAATAAAGCCACAGCCAAATTAGAATAATGTGGCACTTTTCCACTGTTATTTGCATGTTCAAGCTCTAAGGAATTTTTTAAATATTCTTCCAGTTTAGCTGCATCATATTCCTTATATGGATCAGTATCATCATCTACTTCCAAATTACTCGGTAGTCGTGGCAGTCCAGACGTATGATTGGCTAAATCCTGAAAGCGAACCTGGATATTGTCCTTGAATGGAAAGGCATAATAAGGATTAATCTTGTCATCCAGTTTAATTTTATTTTGTGTCACCAGTTCAGCCAATATGGTTGATGTCATCACTTTGGTCAGAGAACCAATTGCAAAGATTTTATCCTGATTGGCCTGGGCCTGGATTTTGTCCTTATGCTTCTGTACTCCATAGTAATGGGGTTTGTCCTGATCTAATACCGCTATCGCTACTTGAGTTTGTTCTGGAAAAGTACGAGTAGCCTGATAAATTTTCTCTGCAATCGCTTTTGGATAGCCTTGAATAGCATTGACTGTCTTATTATTTGCTGCGGTAGATTCGATATAGGGCGTAAATAAAAGGCCGGAAATCTGTTGATCATTATTCAAACTCATGCTGAGTTTCAGACGGTCTTTTTCAAAGTTGGCCTTATAGACTGCAGTCTCTTTACCTTTAGACTCTATATACTTAAGACTTTGTATTTTGCCGAGTTGCTGCTGTAAGTCTTTAGAGACTTTTTCAAACATATTTAAAGGAATCGCCTTTTTCGCTTCAGGTGAAAACTTTTCAAAAATTGCTGCATAATTTTGCGCATTAAAATCCTGCTGAAACTGGGCAATAACTTCCTTTTCAATATCCGATTGTGCATAAAGACTGCTCATATAGAGCAAGGATGATAAAAACAGTGATATTTTCTTCATGAGATCAGTATTGTTCCTTAAGTTTATAGGGCACTTTCATAAAAATTATTGAAATTAAACATTTTTATAGACTTAATACAGTGCAACGAATAGTTAAAAAATAAGCAAAATATATTCCATATCATTCTATTTTTTAGGGCAGATCAATTCATCCAAGTTTTTGCCCTGTCTATTTCCCATTTTATACTTGTTGTTCTTAAGCTCCACTCGAACTGGTTCAAAAATTGCTTATGAATTGATAGATAGCATAGTTAATTATTCCAGAGAAATTTCTCGGAATAACTTAATGATGTTATGTACTTAGCCAATTATTATTTGTTTTCCTCACTGAGACTTGGGTAACTTTTTGTTATATGACTTGTCAGCGTCTAATTGCATCATTAACATGACATGCAGACCTGAAATAAAAGTCCGTGAAAGATAACAAAAAAAATATCAGAAATGTAATGGAGCTTAGCAATGTACTATCAATATCACTGTGCGTGCTGCGATAAAGTTGTGGAAGCTGGCCAAAAAGAATGTCATGCCTGTGGCTCACATAATATTCGCAGCCCTTATGGTTTTTGGATTTTATGTCTGGTGGCCTGTCTGGTTACTGCAATCGCGTTCAAGGTAATGCATGTTTATATCCAGTCACAGCAGCAGGAAGTGCCAGCTCAGTCGTCTTTATTTGATGTGCTGCAACAAGATAATAAACGTCCGCGCTAATTTTTTATCCTCCAGCAAGACCTGACTTGGATCAGGTCTTTTTTATGCGTTTTTAACTTGAATATGAAACGCTGCCAGAATAGAAAATTTGAATTACAATAAGTCATCTTGCAGTGAGAGATGAAAATGGTTCAGTTAATTAAAAAAGGCGGCTTACGTGAGCGTGCCAATCGCAGTCGCAGTTATCAGGGTTCGGAAAATACTGAGGCCACCCTTAAACCGAATCGTTATCAGTCTCCAGTGCAGAAACAGGATCATCCAGTTTCTGACGCTTCCGCTGCACAGCAGCTTTCTAACGAAAACTCCTCTGTCACTCCATCAAATTAAGATTTTTAGTTCATTAGAACTAGCGCGTCATACCATAACCAGACTGCAAAAATCAGGAATAACCCGCCTGAAATCATATCGATATAACTTCCTGATCGCTGGTAAGCCTCTTTAATTTTGGGATGGGAAATTAATAGCATCAGTAAAGTAAAAGTAATAAAGGTTTGCAGCGGAATAATCACTGCCAGTTGCGCTTTTAAATAATCAGAAGCTGATGAGCTCAGTGCAAGTGAAAATACGCTACTGAAATAGATCAGGGTTTTAGGATTCGACAGATTAGTCAATAAACCCTGCATAAAGTAACTTTTTGGTGTTTCTACCGTATTTAAATCATCTTGAGCTTGATGCCTGTTCTGAAAACCTTGACATCCACCTTTTAGCATGGCCCAGCCCATTTTGGCCAAAAATAGCCCACCGATGACCATCAATACTTGCTGAATCCAGGGAAACTGATCGATCAGTACGGTAAAGCCAGCTAGCGTCAATATCACCCAAACCACGATCCCCGCTGAAATTCCGGAAATCACCTTTAAGGCATTCATACGTGTCGTAGAAGCAGCACTTTTTGCGATAAGTAAAATGTCAGGACCCGGGCTTAATTGAGCAACAAAATGCAGAAAACAGATGGTAAAAAGCAAGGACATTTAAAAAAGATCAAATGGTAAAAAAACTATTATAACTTTTGTTTAATGAAATTAGAAAGTTCCAATAAAAAAGCCGAATCATGAGATTCGGCTTGAAGTATTTATATTGAAAGCGTGATTTTATTTCTTGTTCACATCTTTCATTTCAATTTTCTTGGCTTCCGGGGTCACTTCACGAGCTTCACCATCAATAATGGTTGAATCACCATGACCACCCTGCTGGTTCTGCATATCTTGCATTTGACGCATCATTTCAGCAAAAGGGTTTTGGCCTGCGCCGCCACCGACATCGCCCATCATGCCACCCATCATTTTTTCCATCATGGCTTGCTGACGTTTCATCATCATTTTCATCATGGCTGCCTGGAAAGCACGTTGTACAGGTGGAATCAGCATTAATACCGCAAGTACATCACTAATCAAACCAGGAATCAGCAGGAAAAAGCCGGCTAAGATTTTAGGCAAATTATTTGATAATGCCGGATCTGCACTCATCTGTCCCATCTGCATTTGCTGCATTTGTGGCATTACACCGGCCGAATATTTCCGGATCAGGTTCATACCGATAAAGAAAGCCGCCACGAACCAGAAAAATACGTACCACATGCTCCCGACAAGGTCACCCACGCCAATCCATACAAATACTTCGAGGACTAAGCCGGCCAGGATAATAAGAAATAATTTCATGAAAATTAATCTAATCTCAGTAAAATAAATATTAGGATGCTGTAATCAACTGCTTCATCAGGATCAAGCTTTTTTGATACGCTTATGTAACAATATGGGCATTATTTTATTTTTAAAGTGCAGGCATGTCATTAATTATTGGGATTGATCCCGGTTCGCGTCTAACAGGTTACGGTATCATCCAAAAAGAAGGTTCAAAACTCACTTTTGTTGATGCAGGAACGATTAGAACTGAAACAGCGGAAATGCCTGAACGTTTAAAACGAATCTTTGCTGGTGTCGAACGGATTGTCAAATTTTACGGCCCGACCGAGGCTGCGGTGGAACAGGTGTTTATGGCACAAAATCCGGATTCTGCTCTTAAACTGGGTCAGGCTCGTGGTGCGGCAGTCGCAGCCTTGGTGAATCTGGATCTGAAAGTTGCCGAATATACGGCACGGCAGATCAAACAGTCTGTTGTGGGCTATGGCGCTGCAGACAAAGAACAGGTTCAGATGATGGTTATGCGTATTCTGAACCTGACAATCAAACCGCAACAAGATGCTGCCGATGCACTTGCTGCTGCGATTTGTCATGCTCATGCTTCAGGCAGCATGAGTAAAATGGCCGTATTGAATGCCTTAGGCGGTATGGCACGCGGACGCAGCCGGGTCAGCACCCGTCGTCGTTAGTCTTTAGTTAATACTTTAAAATCCTGAAAATCCGCGTCTTGAAGATTCAAACTCTGCTGATGAATTGCAGTGACTTCTGCACGTTGTGATCCAGTTCTGCTGAGCTGGATCATGTCCTGAACAATCGCTTCCTTCCCAACAATGACAGCCTCGACTTCGCCTGTTTCCAGATTACGCACAAAACCCTTTAAACCTAATTGAATTGCCTGTTGTTCAAACCAGCGACGGTAGCCCACGCCCTGCACTTTGCCCTGAATGATCAAATGAATGGCCTGCATTTTTATTGTCCTTAGTGGTTCACAACCTGGTAAATGGCATGTTTCATATCTTGCGCCTGCAAGCCACGTTCACCTTTTTTCGCCAATACATCACCGGCAAGTGCGTGCAAAGTTACGATTTCATGTAAATGGGTGGCATCTTTAAATTGGGCTTTCAAACTTGCGATCATGCCAGCAAGTACATCTCCCATTCCTCCGGTTCCCATACCGGCATTGCCTGCGGTACAGATGAAAAGAGCATCTTCTAAAATCAGGCTACCTGAACCTTTGAGCACCCATTGTCCCTGATATTTTTGCTGGAGCTGTTGAATTGCCTGAATACGATCTGCTTCGACTTCTGATGCTTTCATTTCTAACAAAGTAGCCGCTTCACCCGGATGTGGTGTTGCATAAGTATGGGCATTCAACTTTTGTGGTGATTTTGCCAGAAACCACAAGGCGTCTGCATCGAGAACTGTCTCCAGTTCTGATTGCTGAATCAGGTCAAACCAGTATTTATATTGCTGTTCAGCCCAAGTATCTCGTCCTAACCCCATACCAAAACAGACAGCATCCACATGACGAACTAAAGCTTGGCGTTGCTCAGCATCTAGCGCATTAATATCACGCAGCATGATATTCGGAGTACGTGACAAAATGGCAGTATGATGTTTGGCATCACAAACCACAGTGACCTTACCTGCACCGGCAGCAAAGGCTGCCTCAGCTGCCATAATGACCGCACCGCCCATATCGGCATGCCCCCCAATTACGAGCACATGCCCATAACTGCCCTTATGTCCAAAAGCTTCACGTTTAGGCAGATGAATTTGAGTCGAGGAAATTTGAGCTATCGGCACAAGTTCAGCATCGGGAGGAATAACCGAGATGACCTCTACCTTGCCGGCATATTCTTTGCCTCGTCCGGTAAATAGTCCCGCCTTTAAACCTAAAACAGTAAAACTATGATCTGCCTTAATGGCAACCGGCAAAGACTGGCCTGTATTGGCATGCAGTCCGCTTGGAATATCCACTGCAATTTTAAGACCTTGCTGGGCATTAATGCTTTGAATAATCTGTTGCCAATTTTCATTCAGATCACGGTTCAAGCCGATCCCAAATAAGGCATCAATATAGACATCATATTGTTTCTGAAAATTAAAACCTGAATAAGTGGGTATACCGATTTGCTGAGTTTCCCGGATTGCTTGAGCCAGATCCTGTGATGGATCGGGTTCTGCTGCATAAATATCTATTTCAAAACCGGCCTGTTTTAAATATTTACCTATCAGATAACCATCACCGGCATTATTACCCTGACCGCAACACACAGCGATTCGGGTCAATTGCTGTTGTTCCAACAAAGGGATGAGTCGCTGCGCAATCGACCATGCTACCTGTTGCATCAAACCATAAGAACTATTTTGCTTGCCAAACCAGCGCTGCTCCCATGCTTGTATATTGCGGCTATGATAAACTTGCTGCTGCATTTCTTATTTCCTGTTTCTGGTTTATGACAACACCCGATTCCCAAGCGCAAATCCAAGTTTATCAACAAGATCCCCATGAACTGAAAGCGTGGATCAAAGCGCAGGCACGAGAACTGGGTTTTTCTGATTGTGTCATTGCCCAACCGGATGCTCAAGCAGAATTAGTCCGCTTGCAGGAATATTTAGACCGCGGCTATCACGGTGATATGAAGTTTTTGGAAGAAAATCTGGAAAAACGTGCCGATCCCACACTGCTTATTCCCAATACCAAATCCGTGATCTGTGTACGAATGGATTATCTGGTCGATCTTCCAGAACCGCGTCTAGTGCCCTATGCACCAAATTCTGCGATTATTGCCCGTTATGCCCGTGGTCGTGACTATCATAAGACCATGCGCGGGCGCCTAAAAATGCTGGCTTCTAAAATTCGGGAAAAAGTCGGTGAATTTGAATCTCGCCCCTTTGCAGACTCTGCTCCTGTATTTGAAAAATCCCTGGCCGAAAGTGCGGGCATGGGCTGGACCGGTAAACATACTTTATTAATCCATAAAAAATCCGGGTCTTTCTTTGTTTTAGGTGAGCTGTTTAGCTCACTGGAACTACCCTTTGATGAGCCTGCAAGCAAACATTGTGGTTCATGCACAGCCTGTATTGATATTTGCCCGACACAGGCTATTGTTGAACCGTATATGCTGGATGCACGTCGCTGTATTGCTTATTTAACCATTGAGTATAAAGGGATCATTCCAGAGGAGTTACGTCGAGGGATTGGTAACCGGGTCTTCGGTTGCGATGATTGTCAGTTGATTTGTCCGTGGAACAGCTTTGCTCAAAAAACTAATATTGAAGATTTTCACCCCCGACATGGACTGGATCAAGTGAGTTTACTGGATCTCTGGCAATGGGATGAAGCTACATTTTTAAGCTCAACTGAAGGCAGTCCATTACGCCGTACCGGCTATCAGAGCTTTATGCGCAATATTGCGATCGGCTTGGGTAATGCGCCTTTTGATCCACAGATTGTCCAGGCATTACAAGCTCAGCAGAATCAACATGATGAGATTGTACAAGTTCATATTGACTGGGCCATACAGGAACAACTGGCAAAATCCCGGTAATTTTCAATTTTTACTTCGGTTCACATTTTCTCGTCAAAGCCTTACACAGTTACTGTGCAAGCTATGGCATAAAGGAAAAAGAATAGAAATAAAGCCGGAGGTGGATATGCAAAAGTCATCTGATACACAACATCAAAATCAGGAACAGCTTGAAGAGTTGCAACATCAACACCAGAAGCAGCAACAACAGCAACAGCAGCAGTCACAACATGGCCCGCTTGGCTCTCCAAAAAATAATCAGCACGAACAAGATGAACGTGTATTAAACAAGCAACATCGTAGTGATTTACAAAACCAGAATATTCACGGAAATCATCGTGAATAAACTCCGATCAAGAGTTCAACTACAAAGCTCACCTTGTGTGGGTTTTGTTTTTTCTATAAGGTCATATTTTGCTAATGAAGATGGCGATACTTTTACTTAAGATGGAGCCTGATAAATAAATATGAACAAGGATGGACAGATGAACAGTATTGATCCGATACGTAATGATTGGTCTCGTGCAGAAATTGAGGCCCTGTATCAACAACCTTTAATGGATTTGCTCTTTCAGGCTCAACAGGTTCATCGTCAATATTTTGATGCCAATGCCGTTCAGGTCAGTACCCTGCTCTCTATTAAAACCGGTAAATGCCCAGAAGATTGCAAATACTGTTCTCAGTCCGCACATTATGACTCCAAACTCGAAGCGGAAAAACGAATCGCAGTAGAAAAAGTAATTCAGGAAGCAAAAGAAGCTCTTGCCTCTGGCAGTTCACGTTTCTGTATGGGAGCAGCGTGGCGTAATCCGCATGAACGTGATATGCCTTATGTACTGGACATGGTACGTGAAGTCAAAGCACTGGGACTCGAAACCTGTATGACTTTAGGCATGCTGAATGCCTCACAGGCAGAACGCCTGAAAGATGCAGGACTGGATTATTACAACCACAATCTGGATACGTCACGTGAATACTATTCACATATTATCAGTACCCGCAGTTTTGATGACCGATTGGATACACTGGATCATGTGCGTCAAGCGGGTTTAAAAGTGTGTAGTGGTGGCATTGTCGGCTTAGGTGAAAGTCGTAATGACCGGATCGGTTTATTGTTTGAGCTTTCTACCCTTCCAATTCATCCGGAATCTGTGCCTATCAATATGCTGGTGCCAATCGAAGGCACACCGATGGCAGATGTTGAAAAACTGGATGTGATTGAATGGATTCGAACTATTGCAGTGGCCCGCATTCTGATGCCAAAAAGTTATATTCGTCTTTCGGCAGGCCGTGAATCACTGACTGACTCAGATCAGGCATTAGCATTTATGGCGGGTGCCAACTCGATTTTCTCAGGCGAAAAACTGCTAACGACTCCAAATACAGCCAAAGGTCGTGACCAGCAGCTCTTTGAAAAATTGGGACTGGTAGCAGAACAACCTAAGCCAAGCATCCGCGCATTGGCGACTGATGCAATGGCAAGTTAATTGAAATAATTCAAGATGCTGAAAAGTTATGTGCAGTAATTAAAATGCCATAACTGGCATTGAGATAATCACCGATCCGGATCTGGTCTGTTCCATTGGCATGATGTACGACCAGTTCCTGCGTCAGTGCATCAAAACTAAAAGAGTCATAACAGTCCTGATGCAGGCTTAACCAGTGTAAAGTGTCAGCCAGATTTTCATCTACAATATAGGTTTTGGCATGGAAATCTTTGCTCATTTAAGCCTTCTCATCATGTGGTACTGGTAATGATTTTAATGGATATGAGTTTAGATTAAATATAATGGATATAAAAAAGTGAGCATATCGCTCACTTTTTCTTGCAGTATTTTTTAATCTCTTTGGGTACCACATTTGCGGCATTCCCAATCTGCCCCAATTTCCTCCATTTGCTGGTATTCATAAATGTGCAAGCAGAATAGTTTTTTCAGTAGTTGAAGCATTATAAAACTCCCGTTTCATCATTTTTAAAATACGCTTCTTTAGGCACCCTTCCTGAGTGTCGATTTGTTGTTCTGGATAAAAACCACCTCTAACTTATAACCAGAATTTTTCAAAATGTAAAACCTATTTCATTCATTTTTTCAACTTTCCGATAAAGTTAAATTTCAATTGATTCATGCTTTTAATTAGCATCTGTGATCTATATCTCAAATACCACTTATTAAAGATTCTCTACTATAAAAAAAGCGAACCGAAGTTCGCTTTTTTGCTTTTATTTAGAAGAAACCAGCTGGCTTGGTTGAATAACTCACCAACAGGTTTTTGGTCTGCTGGTAATGATCCAGCATCATCTTGTGGTTTTCACGACCGATCCCAGATTTCTTGTAACCACCAAAGGCTGCATGGGCCGGATAGATATGATAGCAGTTGGTCCAGACACGACCCGCTTCAATGGCACGGCCAGCGCGATACGAGGTATGTGCCGAACGTGACCAGACACCAGCACCTAGGCCATAAATCGTATCGTTGGCAATCTTGATGGCATCATCAAAATCTTTAAAGGTGGTTACTGCCAGTACCGGCCCAAAAATTTCTTCCTGGAAGGTACGCATATTATTGGTGCCTTTAAAGATGGTCGGTTCAATGTAGAAGCCTTGCCCGACTTCCTGACGTACACCGCCACCAACAAGCACTTCTGCACCTTCGCCGCGACCTGTTGCAATACACCCCAGAATCTTGTCCTGCTGTTCCTGCGATGCCTGCGCACCAATCATGGTTTCAGTATCGAGTGGATGACCAGTTTTAATACGTTTAACCCGATCGATTGCCAGTTCCAGGAACTGATCAGCAATACTTTCCTGGACCAAAGCACGTGATGGACAGGTACAGATTTCCCCTTGGTTCAAGGCAAACATGGTGAAACCTTCCAGTGCTTTTTCCAGATAATCATCCTGCTGCGCCATGACATCTTCAAAGAAAATATTTGGTGATTTACCACCAAGTTCCAGTGTCACCGGAATAATATTTTCAGTGGCATATTGCATGATTTGCTGACCTACAGCAGTCGAACCAGTGAAGGCAATTTTGGCAATACGCGGATTCACAGCCAGTGGACGGCCGACTTCAACACCATAGCCATTCACGATGTTTAATACACCTTCAGGTAACAGGTCCTGAATCAGTTCAGCCAGTACCAGAATACTGACCGGGGTCTGCTCTGCCGGTTTCAGAACGATACAATTGCCTGCGGCCAAAGCCGGTGCCAATTTCCATGCTGCCATCAAGATCGGGAAGTTCCATGGAATGATCTGACCAACCACACCTAAAGGCTCATGGAAATGGTAGGCAATGGTATCTTCATCAATCTCAGAAATGCCGCCTTCTTGCGCACGGATACAGCCGGCGAAATAGCGGAAGTGATCAATCGCTAAAGGAATATCAGCAGCCAGGGTTTCACGGATTGGCTTGCCATTGTCCCAGGTTTCAGCCACCGCCAGCAGTTCCAGATTGGCTTCGAGACGATCAGCAATTTTGAGCAGAATGTTAGAGCGAGTCGTTGGAGATGATTTATTCCATTGTGCTTTAGCTTTATGCGCAGCATCCAGCGCCAGTTCAATATCTTCCACGCTAGAACGTGGCACTTTGGTAAACAGCTTGCCATCTACAGGAGAAATATTATCAAAGTATTCGCCTTTGACTGGCGGCACCCATTGCCCACCAATAAAGTTGTCATACTGGGCTTTGAAATGAACTTTTGAGCCAGGCTGGTTCGGATCGATATAACGCATATGTATTTCCTTTGCTTATTTTAATCTTTAAAAATGCTGCATCTACAGCTTTGGTATAAGGTACATCCGTACTCTATTTAGTTAACATACGCGTTATAAGGTTGGAGAAAGGTTGGCACTCAACCGATTTACATTTCTTTTGATTCCTCATAAAAACAATAATAATTACATTTGGATGTAAATCATGAATTATTGTGAGAATAAGGAATGATGACAGAACAGAGCTTGATACAACAAAGGCAAAAAATTGATCAGCTTCGTCAAAGCAGCAGTTTATCGCCTTCACATGCAGCACAACTCGAACAGAGCATCGTTAGCTCCTGGCAACGCTCTTCTTTAGCCGAGATTCCCAAAAATCGTCTGGCTGCCCCATTAACAGATATAAAACAAATCAGCACTTCTTCGGCTTTAAGTCATGCCTTGGAACATTGTGCTGAAAGTTTGAGGCATATTGCCGAACAGTCCTCTATGGTTTTGGCCGTTGGAGATATTGGCAGTACGGTACTATGGCGGGCCTCCTGCCCTGAATTGCGCACAATTGCTGATAATATTCACTTAGTTGAAGGCGGTCAGTGGCGTGAGGAACTGGTCGGGACCAATGCCCTTGCCCTGTCGATCAAAACCCAACAATCGAGCTGCGTGTTTTCCAGCGAACATTACATGCCTTCCGTGCAGGATCTAGTCTGTTATGCCTCCCCCATTATTGATCCTTATTCCAAACAGATTCTAGGGGTTATTGATCTGTCCACCCACTGGCAAAAACATAATAGCTTAGGGCTATTAGCAGCCGAACGTTGTGCATCCATCATTCAATCTGCTTTACTGGAATCGCAAAAACAGCGTTTATATATTCGTGCCTTTTCTGTCCCGCAGGTCATTTTTAATGGTAAAACCCTGACCATAACCCCACGCCAGACTGAAATTCTCGCTATTCTGGCTTTATTCCCACAAGGTTTAAGTCTGGATCACTTGCATCAGGCACTTTATGGCGAACGTAAAGTCAGCATGGGTACGCTAAAAGCTGAAATGTCACAGTTACGAGATATTCTGGGCGGTATGCTTGGTTCGCGCCCTTATCGATTGCTGGCGCATGTTGAAGCAGACTTCCTGCAAACCGAACAGTCTTTAGATGCAGGTTATATCGATTCAGCCTTAAAACTTTATACTGGAGTTTTTCTGGCAAAAACTGAAAGCCCATTTTTATGTGCATGGCGGGATTGTCTGGAATCACGTCTCAGTGATGCTATTTTCAAAGCCAATGAAACTGATGTGCTGCTGAAACATGTAGCACGTTTTCCTGAAGCAATTGATGCGGTTGAACGTCTGATTGAACTGATGCCAAAAGGTCATCCAGCACATCAAACCCTGCTTAAATTTCAGGATATTTAAAAATCAGATCATTTCTTGTTTGGCTTCTTGTTAGCAAGATAATTACGGCTATCTTCCATTGAGAAGATTCCAACTTATAAAAATATAAAAAGCATTTAACTAGGGTGTGTTGACACTTTTAGCTTAAAAAAATAGCGAAGTAGTAAAATCAAATCGCCAAACCCAATTTTACTATTCGCTATGCCTCGTACCATGCTGACAGATCAACACTGGCAAAAGTTGAAAGT
>NZ_VPDK01000049.1:0-17293 GCF_013417725.1 Acinetobacter sp. YH12233 | reverse complement strand
CCAAGCAGACGTGCACAGAAAACAGCGATTGAACAACGAAATCTAAATCCTGTGCTTGACTTGGAAATGTCCATATAGGACATTTCTATTTGGTTATTAGGTAGGACATTTCTACTTGGGAATAACAGCTTTTTAAATTGTGTTATAATTCCATGTGTTGATACTAGTTTTATAGCCCATTCACCCTCGAATGGGCTTTTTTTATGATTGTTCACGTTCCACGATCAATAACTGAACAATGTTCCACAGTTTTATTTAATGTTGCTGAACAATCAATGGATACCAGTAAAGCCCTTTAGGTCTTCTGTTGCTTCAAATATAAAGTCTCTACGATCAAGGATTAGACAATCTTTATTGTGTCGTCTGATTGATCTTGTGGCTTTGCTAATATCATGGCAATCCCAAGATTTGGGATAATACTTTATTAAAGAACGGACAATCTTGTTTTTATATTCTGAGTTTTCTATAATCTTAATTATGTTACATAATCAAGATTGATAATAAAAATGACGCAAAATAAGCATGGTGGTGCACGCAAAGGTTCTGGCCGTCCTTTTGTCTATAACGAACCGACCAAGGTCATTCGGGTGCCAGAGTCTCGTGTATTGGAAATCAAGAAATACCTGAAAAAAAATGACACTCCAAAGTTTAACGATATTTCCTCTATTAGATTGCTTGAGACAAAAACACATTATGAGATTCCTGTTGCTTTGCAAAAAGTGGCTGCAGGCTTCCCTTCCCCTGCTCAGGACTATATCGATAAGACCCTTGATCTAAACGAGTTTCTTATTCAAAACCAACAGGCAACCTTTATCGTTGAAGTGGAATCCTTATCCATGCGTGATGCAGGGATTGATCTGAATGACAAGCTAATCGTTGACCGTAGTATTGAAGCCAAGCATGGGGATATTGTTCTGGCATTGATTGACAATGATTTTACGATTAAACGTTTGATGATTGAGGGTAATCAATGCTGGTTACAGGCGGCTAATCCTGATTTTGCTGATATCCATTTGAAAGATAATCAAACCATGCTGATTTGGGGTGTGGTTACCAGTGTGATCAAGAAGTTCAGATGAGCAGTTACGAGCGGATTTATGCCCTGATTGATATTAACAACTGCTATGTCAGTTGTGAGCGGGTATTTAATCCCAGTCTAAACAATAAACCTGTGATTGTGCTCAGCAATAACGATGGCTGTGCTGTGGCAAGAAGTAATGAAGCCAAAGCGCTGGGCATCAAAATGGGCGTTCCTCTCTTTCAAATACAAGATATTGTTCAGCAACATCAGGTCGTGGTGTTATCCAGTAACTATGCTTTATATGCTGAAATGTCCAAGCGTTTTCATTCAATTTTGGCTAGTTTTGTTGCGCCACATGAACAGGAAATCTATTCAATTGATGAGTGTTTTTTAGACCTGACCAGTTATGCACAAAATTTTGACTTAACTCAGTATGCGCATCACATGAAACAACGATTGTTGGATTGGATTGGCTTACCCGTCTCGATTGGTATCGGTCGTAGTAAAACCGAAGCCAAAATGGCCAACCATCTTGCCAAAAAAAGACAGGGTTTCAAGGGTGTGTGTAACTTACTCAATATGGATTTCCTAGATCAGGAAATGCTTTATTCAGACATTGAGGTCGGTGAAGTTTGGGGCGTTGGTCGTAAGTTAGTTAAAAAACTAAATGCCATGGGAATCTATTCGGTGCTAGATTTAGTGATGCAAGATGCTCATCGCATGGCGAGCCTTTTTTCTGTGGTAATGCAAAGAACAGTATTGGAGCTGCAAGGTGTTTCTTGTATGCAGTTAGATGATGCCCCTCCCCCCAAACAGCAAATCATAGCAAGTCGTTCATTTGGTGAAAAAGTTACCGAGCTAGATGATCTCAAAGAGGCTATGGGCAAATATGTACAGGATGCAGTCATACGTTTACGAGCAGACGCTTCCTTATGTGGATGTGTCATTGCTTTTGTGCAATCGAATCCTTTTGATTCAAAGGTTCCCTATTACAGTAAATCGTTGGCTTTTGAGTTTCCTGAACCGACGGATTGTGTTTTGGATCTGATTAAAACAGCCATGCAACTGCTGGAACACATTTATAAATCTGACGTGAAATATAAAAAGTGTGGTGTAATTCTGACGGATTTAATTGCTAAGCAGCGCTTTACTCCTGACCTGCTGACAGACCACAGCCAGCGTGAAAGTAATGAAAGCCTCATGCAGACTTTAGAAGCGGTAAAGGCGAGATATGGGAAAACTAAATTAGCTGTTGGCAGCTGCTACTTACCACAACGAAAGTGGTCAATGAACCGTACTCATTTGACCCAGAACTATTTTAGCTGGCAGGGATTATTAAAGATCGGCCATTAAATTCATTAGCCCCACCTATTTGGTTTAAGTCAGCTTAATGAAGAACTCGACACATAAGCCGACACAGGCTTGATCTTCAGTCAACCATTTAACAACGTAAGTATGTTGTTTGGGATCCATGTAACACCTATAGAGGAAAAGGTGGTTAGTAATAAAACTCTGCTCAAGCAAATTTATTGGGTTAACTGTCAGTTTTCACCATCTCATGTCCTTTATTTCTAGAACATTCTAGACTTTTCTCGACCTAGAATTTTTATTCTTTAAAGGTGTCATTCAACGCCTGTTGCACAGCATCAATACGTAACTTACAGGCTTTATAGGCAGTCATGGACTCTTCAACGATCGCCATCAGGTTATCAATATCCGGTTCTTCCTGAGATTCAAGAAATTCGGCATTTTTCTTGAGAATTTCATAACCTTTCTTGAAACTTAGTTCTTCATTGTTCATGTGCGTTTACCTGTGTCACGGTGGCATCAATGGTGCCATCCTTAAGTTCAATCTGTAATTCCTGGTCAGTAATCTGCTGGATGGAACGGATAGCTTTGCCTTGGCTACGGACAATTGCATAGCCCTTGGCCATCACATTACGAGGATTCTGTAGCAAGGTTTCCCTCATCAATGACTCCACCTGCTGTGAAGCTAGTTTAATCTGTTGTTGAGCAAGATACTGAGTATCACTTTTAAGCATATCAACGCTACGCTGGGCTTCATTGATCTGGTTCTGTGTCAGAGTTTTGATAGTTTTCAGATACTGATCACTCTGGCTCTGGTAGGTGATCAACTGGTGCTGTGACAGTAGCTTGATGGTCTGCAAAGCAGTACTAACTTCATTGACTCGCTCCACAATCAGGTTACGGATCCCTGCGATCACTTTACTCGGGGTATCAAAGGAACGGTGTGCAATTTCATCCAAAATAGTGCGGTCTTTCTCGTGGCCAATACCGACCCAGATCGGCACAGTTCTTTTACACAGCAGTGCGGCCAGATCATAATCATTCAGGTAAGCTAGGTCATTCACGGCTCCGCCTCCACGGATGATCACAATAAGGTCTGGTGCTATCGAGTAATCTTGAGCCCACTGTCTTAAGGCACTACCCAAAACCTGAATGATGCTGGCAGAAGCCGTATTACCCTGAAAAGTTGCTGAATGATAAACGAAATGACAGACACCAGCCTGAGCCAGGGCATCCGCATCTTTTTTAAAGTCACCTAACCCTGCAGCATTTTCCGGTGCAATGACCAAGACATTCTGAATATCAAAGGGTACCGGCAACTGTTTATTGTTATTGAGCAGGCCTTCCTCAGTCAGTCGCAGCAGAATCTGCTGATAGCGTTTGGCGATGTCTCCTAGAGTAAAGCTAGAGTCGATATCTTCGATATTGACCGAGAAGCCATATTGCGGATCAAATCTAGCTTTGACCTTGATCAGTACATTCAGGTCTTTCGACAGTTCAATACCACTTTCTCGTTCAAACTTTAGAATTATTTTTTGTGCCGTAAATTTCCAAATGGTGCCTTTACAACTAGCGATCACCTTATGGCTTTCTTCATCTTTCTCAGCCAACTCAAGATAATAGTGACCGCCTTTAATACTTAAATTACGGATCTCAGCCTTGACCCACACTGCCCCATCAAAAGTCAGCTGGATGACTTCCTGTACAGTGGCAAGGTATTCACTAAGGCTGAGTTGTTGACGTTCTGACATGATGTAAAGGATAGCTAAAATATAAGGAGGTAAGATTTAACCCAATATTGATCAATTCTACTGCAAATCAGATGAGTTTATTGCAATTTTGAGAAATGTATAAGTTCTTCTTAGACACCTAGAGTGATCATTGAGATTTTTAGTTTAATTATACTTTTATATTAAAATAGATATATAATCAATAAAATCATTATATTTTACTATTTTAATAAAATTATGAAGCAATACTGTACACTGCAAATCTACCAAGACTATGAATGGCATGACTGTGCTTTGGTTGAGGTTACGGATGATCAAAATGCTGGATGGCAGGCAGCTACACGTACATCATATTTGTTCGAATATGCTATTTCATATATGGATCTAAGAGATGGTCATGCGCTTGCTTATGACTTACCGGTGAACGTCCAAAATAGATTGGAATCAACTTGGCCAGCATTTCTTATGGATCTATTACCTCAAGGATACGGTCGCAAAGAATTACTAAGACAGCTTGATTTTTCTGAGAATGTTCAGGAACAAGCGGACTGGGCGCTTTTAAAAGCAGGCGCAGGAAATCCAATTGGGAATCTGCGAGTCAAAGAGGCTCATGAGTGGTTACAGAGTCATTTCCCAAAGCTGCAAAATCAGGGATTTAGCCTAAGCAAAATTATTGAACGTAAAGAGAAGTTTATTGAATCGCTCGCATCTTATGGACTTTTTATTGCCGGTTCATCTGGTATTCAGGGTGAGTGGCCAAAATTGTTGTTAACACAAGGTTATGATGATCTTTTCTATCTAGATCATACTCTTCCAGATGATCAAGTTAAGCAGCATTGGTTGGTTAAATTTAGCCGCGGCAGTGATCAAAATTTGAATAAAATCCTGATGAACGAAGCTTTGTATATGAAAGTCGCTCAGTACTTGCAACTACGTGTACACCGGGATCTTGAGCTACATGGCAAGACTTTGTTTATTCCAAGATTTGATCGCAAAGTAATTAATGGCAAAGTTGAAAGAATTGCTCAGGAAAGCCTTGCATCTCTAGGTGGGAAGGCGGGCTTTGGGGTTAGAATGACCCATAATCAAATATGTACCCTGCTTATGGAGGCTTGTACCGAACCAAAGCAGGAAGTATTTGAGTATTTGAAGCGTGATCTCGCAAATGTTGCCTTAGGCAATAAAGATAACCATACTCGCAATACAGCAATCCAACGCTTCAATAATGGTAAAATTCAGCTCACACCATTATTTGATTATGCGCCAATGTGGTTACATCCTGATGGTATTGCACGTACTACTCGTTGGGAAAGAGATGATCATGGTGGTATGCCACTTTTGAGTTCTGTGATTGAGCAGATAGCTGAAAGCACTTCGATTGATCCACAAGAAATTAAAACTTTATTAATTGAACAGTTACCAATTTATCGGGGACTGTTAGAAAAGATGCAGGCTCTTCAAGTAGCGGATGAAATTCTGGAAAATAGCCAATATCGAATAATCAATATTTGCCAGCAGTTGGAGGAGATCAGCCATGGATAAACGTTTTAAACCATTGACCCCTATTCAACAAATGGAAAAAAGACTATCTGTGCTTGAAACCATCAATAATCATCCAGACTGGTCTTTTTATCAAGTTGCTCGATTTATTCGAACAGAGCTACATTTAACACTGAATGATATGGCTAAAATTACTAAGATTGCGCCACAGACACTGCAAAAAATGGAGCAACCAGGGAGCAATCCTACTTTGAAATCCATGCAGAAATTACTCGATACTTTCGGTTTACAATTACAAATAAAAGTTAAATGATTTTTAATTCTGAGCCATCGGTTTTTCTAAAATCTTATCCGTTTAAGGATACAAAGAGGAAATAAACAGGCTCTAGGTTGTTTTATGATTATTTTTAGACAAACGACTCCAAAACCTTATGTAGCAAGGGTTTTGTCTCTACAGTAATTAATTTGTTTTTGAAAAAATGGAGTAGAGTGTTTGAAATATGAATAATCGAATTCGGTTTCTGTAAGCACAGTAATTTCATCTGCATGTGCTTTATATTCATCTATATTTTCGAGTAATTCATCCTCTGAGAATGGGAGTTTTTTTTGATTTTCAGTGTCGTTCATAGAGTCATATCCTGAGAAGTTATTTAGATCATCATAAACCAGACATTTTTAATGGTGAGAATACAGACACTTTAAATGGTTTCTAACACAAAAAAGGGAGCTTATAGCTCACTGCTGTCCCATAGTTTGATTTAAATAAAAAAACCTGAGTCTGAATCGTTAAAATATAAGTGCGAACCAACACTTTAACGACCAAGGACTCAGGTTTTGTCATATCAGAATACCGTATTTCATCAATTGATTAAACCCATACTCCGACAAGATTTTGAACGTCTTGTTCAAATACATCATGTCGGTCAGAAATTTAGAGCCGCTTCAAGATGGGATCAGTTCATTGCCATACTGATGTCTCAACTTTCCTGCAGACAAAGTCTGCGGGATATTCAATCTAATCTAGAGTGTCAACAAGAAAAGCTGAATGCTCTCGGAGCAAAGTCTATCACCCTCGCAGTACACTGGCTCGAATCAATCAGGAACAGCCTGCAGCCTTG
Source organism: Acinetobacter sp. YH12233 (assembly GCF_013417725.1). NCBI lineage: Bacteria > Pseudomonadati > Pseudomonadota > Gammaproteobacteria > Moraxellales > Moraxellaceae > Acinetobacter > Acinetobacter sp. YH12233. Next base: position 10,616 of record NZ_VPDK01000049.1, on the reverse strand, counting down.
TATGAACAGCTATTTTACACCTTGCTTAAATCTTATGAACACTCAAAAGTAGCTCATAAATTCCGCTTTAAGAATCCCTTATATTCCCTGGATGCCAGCCATATTGATCTGTCATTTTCCTTATGTGAATGGGCCAAAGTGCATGAATCCAAAGCCAGCATGAAACTTAGCGTTGGCTTAAATTACAGCAATACCATTCCTGAATTTGTGGCGCTTGGGGATGGCATTGAAAATGATATGGTACAAGGCAGAGCATTCAAATTTCCTGCTGGCAGTATTGTCGTATTTGACAAAGGATATATTGATTATCAATGGTTTGCCCAATTGACTCATCAAAAGGTCAGTTTTGTCACCCGATTGCGCCCAAAGACAGTTTATCAAGTGAAATCTAGCCGCAGCGTATTAGCATCTAAAGGTATTATTGCGGATGAATGGATTGAATTAAGTAGTGCTTATGCAAAGAAAAGAGGTGCTCCCAAATTATTAAGACGTATAGAATTTTATGATACCGATAAGAACAGGACGTTTGAGTTTCTGAGTAATAACTTTCATCTGGCAGCATTAACGATTGCTGCAATTTATAAAGACCGTTGGAAAGTGGAGCTGTTCTTTAAAGCACTTAAACAGAATTTAAAATTAAAGTCATTTCTAGGCCGAAGCCGTAATGCCATACAAACTCAAATTTGGATCGCGTTAATCGCCTATTTGCTGGTGAGTTTCGCTCAACATCTGGGGAAAGAAGGCTGGACAGTGCAGCGCTTACTCAGAATCATTCAAGTGAATTTGTTTGAAAGAAAAACGTTAAAAGCTTTATTCTCACCCGATAAAATCCCCATTAAACAAGAGGAAGCTTATTTAAGCTTCCTCTTGTGAAAAATTGTGGGACAGCAGTGGCTTATAGCTACCTTTTTTATCGTTACACATTAAATCCTATATGTTTTCCTGTTGGAAGCTCCACATCAATACGGAGCTTACCACCCATTGCCTCAACATACTTTTTCATGGTTGAAATCTTTAAATCATTACCACGATTTTCAATTGCTGAAAGTGATGGCTGTTTTATTCCCAAAGTTTCAGCAAGTTCTTTTTGGGAAATCTCTAACTCTTCTCGAATAAGATGGAGCTGAGTCTCTAACAGTAGCTCATCAGCCATTTTTTTAATACGTGCTTGGCTCTCTGGAGAGCGACTAACCAATAATTCCTGTAAGGTTTTAGCCATTAGATTGTTCTCCTAGGGTTGAGAGATGAAGTTCGTATTGCTGTTCTGCAATGTCCAGCATCTCTTTTATAGAAACGCTTTTTACCGCCTTTATCACCGATGCAAAGCACAATGGCCTGTCGTAATGGATCAAATGCAAAAAAGGCTCTAAGTGGTTTACCTCTATGCTGAACGCGTAGCTCTTTCATATTGGTAAATTTAGAGTCATACACGGTATCCACTAAAGGGCGACCTAAGCTAGGTCCCTGCTGCTGTAGAACGACCAAAGCTGCGAGGACTTTCTCTTGTGTTGATTCATCTTGCTGCTCAAGCCACTCATTAAACAGATCTGTTGTGATGACTGTCCACATATCACAACCAAAATATAGATTATAGTCTATATTTTATAGTGAACTTAGTCAGTTTTCAAATGGTAATAAAAAACCCCGACATCCTGTCGGGGTTTTTCGTGTTTGGTTGCAAGGTATAACTTCTGTCGTACCTAACCATCCTTGTGCTGATCTTTCTTATTCTTGTTGTTTGGAGCTTCCTGCTTTCCTTGACTACATCATAAGAAATAAAGCTTTGATCAGCTAGAAGCAGATTCCTTAAATTACTGTACGTCAAAGCGTACAAAAATGGCTTAAAAATAGCCCCAGAGTTATCCCCATAAATTGTGGATTTTTTTCAGGTTGAAAGCCTTATAGATTGTAGGTGATTTTCTGTTTTGAGTGTTTTTTGAGCAAAAATGTTGGCAAAAAATATCAAAACCGCTCATAAAAAAGCCGACTTGTTTCAAAATCGGCTTTTTGTGCATTTTTAGATTTTTCTGGTTTTATTAAGTATCTGATATTTATATTAATATACAAGTGTATTGCGTATAACCACCATTATGTTAAATGGACAATTAATAATTGAATATTTCACCTTTTTTTTTAATTAGTAGCTAAAATTACTTTATAATTTAAACTTATAAGGTATTTAAAGTGAAAAGTCCTCTTTCTAAAATATTTCTACTAAATATTCTCATAATGGCTGGTAGTGTTGCGTATGCCATTGAAGTTAAGCCATTCAAATTTATAAAAAATAATGAAGGTTATCCAGAAAATATTGGTTTATATAAAATAACAAATAAATACAGTGAGTTATATGTAAAACAGTATCCATTTTCTATTGAGAACAATAATAGAAATGCTGGTTTTATTAGTGAGATCGACCCACAATGTGAAATCTTAGAAAAGATATATAAGCAACAGCAGAATACTTATGTTGTAACAAGTACATGTGGCGCATGGTTTGGTATGAGTAGCCCAGAAAGCCATTATTTTATATATGAGTTTAACGATCTAGCAAAATTAATTAAATCTGAAACTATTGAATTCAAAGAGTCATTAGATATTACTATTTCAGAGCTTAATTCAGGTATAAAAATAACATCAAGCCAAAGTCCTAAAACTGGGAAAAAATATGATTATGAATACAAAAATGGGAGCTTATATGACTTCTCAACATCTATGAATAGAAATTTAGTTTCAAAAGAAAATGATAGAATCTGTAAGGGATTCTATGATCAAGTTTATACTCAATTTAAGTATTCTTATGTACCTGGTATGACTAATCTTTTTGAAATTTTACCTAGACATGCTTATTCATGGGTTCCAAACAAAATAAAATCTAGTGAAGAATTATCAGATAAATTAGCCAATGATTTAAAAGGGAAAGATCTAACACAACGTAGAAATGTTCCTTATTCAAGATTTAAACAAGACTATTGTTCTTAACTAAACTTAAGTATTCCTAAAATTAATATAATAGGTGCTATGCAAAGTCAAAATGTTAGAACCCATTCAAAATGGGAGCTATAAGCTCCCATTTTTAGTCTTTAATACGCTTTTTAGCTTCGTCATAAACTATGCTATCAGCTCGTTTCCCGACTGTGATGAGCAAGATAACTACCTGATCATCTTTAAATTGATAGACAAGTCTGACACCAGCTTTTAATAATTTAATTTTATAGCAACCTGCAAGATTGCCTCTCAGCATATTCTTTGGAATATGTGGCTGCTCTATGACTTTGGCTAGTTACTTCTTAAATTGATCTCGTATAGCAACAGGGAGTTTTTCCCATTTGTGTGTCCTTACCCATTTAACCCATTTAAAATTATTAAATTAAAAAATAAATTGAACAACAGAAATAATATAAGTATATTTCTGGAAATTAGCTTTAAAGAGACTAAGTAGGTGAAAAGACTATTAAAAATTACATTAATCAGCGTAATGGTTCTTAATGCTCAAAATATATTTGCAAAAATAATTATAGATAATGCAAATTATCAATCTAAAATTATAAAATTAAATAGTACAAAGAATCCCAAAATAACAAGAGCTTGGGTAGAAACCGAGTTTAAAGAGGAGAAGAATAGGTCAACAGTTCTATATGAGATAGATTGCGAACAAGAAAAATTCCGAAGACTAGGAGGAGTTATGTACAAAGAAGTAACAGGTGATCCAATAGCTATGGAACCTACAAAAGAAGAATATATAATTCCAAATACAAATCTAGATACGCTTAAAAGGGAGGTATGTACAGGAAAATATTAGAAAAACTTGAGAGATTTGGGGGATCAGAGAATTATTGTAGTTATCCTGATCTAAATGACAATTCAAGAGTAAAGATAGAAAAAATTTGTTATTTAATTTAGGGCGGCACTGTCACACGAGGGTGTAAATAATTCTGTGTAAATACAGTTTTATTTACAGTCTCTAAAGCTCCCTTTTTATAGGGCACTGTTGCAAATAGGCTGACATGATAAGCTAAATATCTTATTTATTTCGAGATACAGCAGATGAATCCCTTCCACGGTCGGCACTTTCAAGGTGAAATCATTCTTTGGGCTGTTCGTTGGTATTGTAAATATGGCATCAGCTATCGTGAACTTCAAGAAATGCTCGCTGAACGAGGCATAAATGTGGATCACAGTACAATTTATCGTTGGGTTCAGCGTTATGCTCCAGAAATGGAAAAACGGTTACGCTGGTATTGGCGTAACCCTACAGATTTACATTCATGGCATATGGATGAGACTTATATCAAAGTGAAGGGGCGATGGACTTACCTGTATCGTGCAGTTGATCAACGTGGTCATACGATTGACTTTTACCTTTCCGCTAGACGGAACAGTAAATCAGCCTATTGTTTTTTAGGAAAGATCTTCAATACGGTGAAAAAATGGCAAATTCCACGGGTCATCAATACAGATAAAGCAGCGACCTATGGCCATGCTTTATCACGGTTAAAGCGAGAAGGAAAATGTCCAGTAGATATTGAGCACAGGCAGATTAAGTATAAAAATAATGTCATTGAATGTGATCATGGTAAGTTAAAGCGAATCATCAGGGCCACATTAGGATTCAAATCTATGAAGACTGCTTATGCCACAATTAAAGGTATTGAAGTCATGCGTGCACTACGTAAAGGACAAGCATCGTCATTTTATTATGGTCAGCCTCAGGGTGAAGTGTGTCTAATCAACAGGGTTTTCGGTCTCTAAGCACTTTTTAAAGGGAACATCATCGACTCAAATCTCTATTTGCAACAGTGCCCTCGTAAGTTGGGCGATAATATTGAAAGTGTATTGAACAAGACTTTAACTATTCATGCCCAATCTTATATGCAACAGTTTGACGTGGCTAAACATACGGCTTATGAAGCCCTAAAGCGTGGAGTCAATGGTTTATTTGAAGCGGAATTTAATTACACCCAGTTTGTTGAGGGTAGTCAAAAAATTGAGTTTGTCCGCAGTCGCTTTGTGCAAAAGATTAGTTACGTTAATGATTTAGGATTGGTAAGATTAGTATTCGCCAATGACGTTGTACCATTAATTGTAGGATTGGAAAAAAAATTTACCAAATACGAGATAGAGCAAATTAAAGGCTTACAGAGCCGATATGCTATTCGCCTGTATGAGTTTTTGATTAAATGGCGGTCTGTGGGCAAAACCAATGAAATCTCGTTAGATGAGTTAAGAAATCATTTTGGGTTATTGAGTGATGAATATGTGCGTATGCACCATTTCAAAGCAAGAGTTTTAGATTTGGCTATTAGTCAAATTAACGAACACACGGATATTATTGCTGAATATGAGCAACACAAGCAAGGTCGCACTATTACAGGATTTACCTTTAAATTTAAACAAAGAACCAAGCCCAAAACGGTAAAAGCTGAAAAGACAGAGCGTGATCCACATACAGTAGATATGTTTATAACCATGACCGATAATCAACGCTTTGCCTTCGCTAAAAAAATATCTCAATTACATGAGGCATCGTATTTGGCACAAGGGCAAGCAGGTCGAAGTTACGATGTGTTTGCTGAACAAATTGCTGAAGCATTATTAGATAGTGAAAAGCAGAAAGTATATTTACCCTTCTTATCGAAATTAGGGTTTAAATTTTAAGATTTTTATTCGCTGTTTACAGGTTGTGGTAGAAGTAGTCCTTGATATCAAAAACAAAAATTATTTTAAGGGAATAAAGGCTTCTGACTATCACCAAATGATAAGTTATCTGAGTTCTATTCAGTGAAAAACTGCTATATTAGGGGTCAGCACAGAAAACGGAAATTATAGGGCGGTAAGTACATTTATTTACTTCTATGTAGTTGTTATTTAAGAACTTCGTTAAAAATCTTTCAATTAAATTGCATGTTGCCAATCTCTAGCAGACAGGCAAAGCATAAAAATATAAATCTTTGATTTTAATAAATTAATTAGTCGACAAAATTCCTTGTCGTACTATTTTCTCCAAATTCTGGGGTAACCCCTATCAAATCAAAAACTCGATGATATGCGTCATTTAGTTGATCAAATACCTTCTTACGGCAGTCAATCTATACCTAAAATAAACGATCCTAGTTGGGAGGGGTTATTAGATGATCGGAGAATATCTTGGAATATGAACGACATCACCATAATAGAAAGGCTAGTACTTATTTATTATACTTTTAGTATGAAGGTTCTTAGTGTTTTCAATCAAGAATTTGCAGAGAGAGGAGTTTCTTTTTCATACTCTGATTAGTATGCCTATGGCAAACCAATTTCACTGCTTCGGTACCCTAGTGAGGACTAGAACCTTAGGCTGTAGGCTAATGATATTGGTATATTGAGTTATTTAGGTAGTCGCGGTGTACTTCATGGTGTATAGAAAGTTAGTTTTTCGAGCTAATAAAGCCATTTTGACAAAATTTAAGAAGTATTTTAGAAAACTAGATAGTTACACAGAATTTAGGGTAGTCTCAAAATGAAAGTTATAACTAATGGTTCTTTAACATCTTCTAATTCCTTTGGTGAAAAATAAGATTCCATTTTATGCTTAACTCTCAACTTTTTTTCGCTAAATCATTTATTTTACGAAGGTTAGACTTTCAATATTAAACTTACAATTCTTGTAATACAGCCATTCCAATAGGCTTAAGAAGTTGAGAGTGGCATTTCTTGCATAGAATTATTTTGTATTAAATAAAATAACTAAAGGTTTGGCTCGTGAAGATCTCAATAAGAAAACTGTATGTAATTAGCTTAAGTGCATTAATTACTGTGGCTTGTTCCAGTCAAAGTGAATCAGAAGGGATGCTAATTATAAATAACAAAACCTCCGAAGATATAACTAAGGTTAATTTAACTTATAAAACCACTAATAAATCAGAAAATATAGGTAATTTATCTCCTAATCAATCATTTAAGTATCCTATAAAATATTCTGACACCGAAGACTCTATAGTAATTACATATACTGATAGTAATAATACAGTGCATAAGGATGTAGCTGTTCCTTATTTCGGTAAATATGATAAGAAAAATTATAGTTATAATATCAAGTAGTTTAAGTATTATTAATATTTAGAGTGTACGGCATTGACGGTATAGGTTAAATTGACACTACAAGACAGCACTTTAACCAATTTCAACAGCAACATCCCCAAATATATTTAATATAAATTAAGCATGAGATATAAAAATGCACGCCTTTGATATTATCATACCCCAATATACAGGTATCGCTGAAGATGATGATAGCCACGACCATGATGTATTTTGTTATTTAGGAAATTTAGAAGGCAACGGACAAATATTACCCCGTAACCATCATTTAGCTGTTAGCCAAAATGATATTACTCGCGTGACTGTGGTGTGTCCTGAAATGGATGCCCTTGACCGTAAAAATATGAACAGCTATGCCCAAGAAATGCACAATAAAATCGAACAGTTAGCAGGTAAACCCATTCAAACCTTGTATATCGGAGAAGACCATGACTATCCTCTTCCCCGTTATGCCGTACCAACGCAATCTGAATTTTACATGTTGCGTTGGGGCTGGAGTTCGCCTTTACTAGATGGAGTAACCTTACAAGGCATTCCTCTATATAAAATCCCATATACCCAACCTGATCACCCTTGTTATGATAATGTGTGGTCATGGTATCGTCAGGCTGAAGCGTTATATCGTTTGTGGCTTGGTTCTCAACCAGTAAGTGAAGCCTTTGCCTTAGAGCAAATGCAAAATCCCAATTCTGAGCATAGCAAAATAGGTCGAGAATTGTGCCGTATCATTGAACAAAGCACAGGTGTACCCACCTATTATTTTCTAATGAATTACCGTGATTGGACACAGGCAGAAGATATGGAACAAAAATGTCCACTGACAGGGCAGGATTGGCTATTGCCTGCCAATACCTATCACTATATTGATTTTAAATGCGATGAGAGTCGTTTGGTGAGTGAGTTGAGTCAAAATTGGTCGGATGAAAGCGAGGACTGACCGAATGAAAAATTATTTGTGGTAAGCTCATAAAGCCTATCAAGCATAGAGATAAAAATAACACCCAAACTATCTGTAACCAACCGTGAATCGTCTCGATATTTTCGGAGAGTGTTTTACTGGAATCAGGTACAGGACAAGTTTATTTTCAGTATACCCTAGCGGAACCACCTAAAAAGGCACTGTTGCAAATAGGCTGACATGATAAGCTAAATATCTTATTTATTTCGAGATACAGCAGATGAATCCCTTCCACGGTCGGCACTTTCAAGGTGAAATCATTCTTTGGGCTGTTCGTTGGTATTGTAAATATGGCATCAGCTATCGTGAACTTCAAGAAATGCTCGCTGAACGAGGCATAAATGTGGATCACAGTACAATTTATCGTTGGGTTCAGCGTTATGCTCCAGAAATGGAAAAACGGTTACGCTGGTATTGGCGTAACCCTACAGATTTACATTCATGGCATATGGATGAGACTTATATCAAAGTGAAGGGGCGATGGACTTACCTGTATCGTGCAGTTGATCAACGTGGTCATACGATTGACTTTTACCTTTCCGCTAGACGGAACAGTAAATCAGCCTATTGTTTTTTAGGAAAGATCTTCAATACGGTGAAAAAATGGCAAATTCCACGGGTCATCAATACAGATAAAGCAGCGACCTATGGCCATGCTTTATCACGGTTAAAGCGAGAAGGAAAATGTCCAGTAGATATTGAGCACAGGCAGATTAAGTATAAAAATAATGTCATTGAATGTGATCATGGTAAGTTAAAGCGAATCATCAGGGCCACATTAGGATTCAAATCTATGAAGACTGCTTATGCCACAATTAAAGGTATTGAAGTCATGCGTGCACTACGTAAAGGACAAGCATCGTCATTTTATTATGGTCAGCCTCAGGGTGAAGTGTGTCTAATCAACAGGGTTTTCGGTCTCTAAGCACTTTTTAAAGGGAACATCATCGACTCAAATCTCTATTTGCAACAGTGCCAAATATGGTACATTTCACGCAACTACTTTCCCAATACAAGTCTTTAAAATGAATCGTTTTATAATTTTTTTGTTTCTTACTTTTATAATTAATACAAGCTTTGCTCAAATCGTAGAAATCCCTAAATTCTCAGACTATCCCGCTCGAATTTATACAGGTCCCACTTCTGCACCAAAATTAACAACGCCATATCATAAAAATTACAAAACACGTCTAACTAACTCTTCTAAAGAAGATATTAACTTTGCTGGCGAATATGTTCTGAGTGTATGGGGATGTGGTACGAGTTGTCGTGTATATACTTTTATCAATAAAAGAACAGGTGCCATTCTTGATACACCATTTGGTGGTGAAGGCGGTGAAAATATTGTCAGCATTAGAGCAAATAGCAAGGTAATCATAACAACAGAAGAGCTCTACACAAATGACTACGATTCTCTCGGCTATATGGCATATTATTATGTATTAGAGTCAGGACGTTTTAAAAAGGTAGCCCAACTTCCAATTTCTGAAGATCTTTATCAAGAAACCCGTTATAACTACTAATATTCCAACACCTAGCTAATATTATTTTAAACTTAATCTTTAAAAGTTATAACAATAAATCAGCCCGTATTTTACAGGCTGATTTTTAGCTATTTCTTCAATAGTTTTTACCAACTTCTCAGCTCTTTCAATAAGAACCTCCTCAGCAATATAATTATTTTTACTTGAACCGTACCGGGTCAGTGTTCCACAGTTTTCATAAGATAAATAATTATAGTCGCCAATTTCAACTGAGTTCCTCTCCGGCTTTTAAATAGCGGTATACCGCTTGGCGGCTAATTCCAAATGCCTGGCCTAATGCCATTTTTGAAGGATACTGCCCTTCCTTCCATGCTTGTCGCAAAGCTTCAGCTTTATCAGGCTTCAATTTATGTACCCGGCCTTTGTACTTCCCTTGAACAGAGGCGAGTTTAATTCCTTCCTTTTGCCTTTCCAGAATGATTTCACGTTCAAATTGCGCAAAAGCACCCATCAGTTGCAGCATCAAATTATCCATCGGCGTGGATTGGGCAGTAAAAGTAATATTCTCTTTTACAAACTGGATAGCGATCCCTCTTTTGACCAGTTTATCTACTTCAGTGACCAAATCTTTTAGACTTCGTGCAAAACGATCCATGGAATGTACAATCACCCTGTCCCCTTCCCGGACATAGTTCAACATTTCTTGAAATTTCGGTCGGTCGGTATTTTTACCCGAAGCACGGTCAACAAAAATCCGGTCGACTTCAATTCCCTCAAGTTGACGCCCTGTATTTTGCTCGACCGAACTCACTCGCACATAACCTACTTTTTGGCCTTTCACTCTTTCACGCCCCAATTAGATAAAAATGAACAATTTCGTAAATTATAAATCTTAAATATCAAAGTTACATGTTATATATGGTTAAAAATCATTTAAATGTTACATAGTTTTAAGAACTTTTATATTGTTACTTTAGGGTATACTTTAAAGTTACACAAAACATCTATATGAAGACTAAAGTCCAAATTAGTGTTTATGTTGGTTCAATGTATTACATTTCGTATTTTCTATTTGTAACGTAATTTCAGTAATATTA
>NZ_VPDK01000048.1:0-20045 GCF_013417725.1 Acinetobacter sp. YH12233 | reverse complement strand
CTCATGAAATACGGTATTCTGATGTGACAAAACCTGAATCCTGGTCGTTAAAGTGTTTGTTTGCACTCATATTTTAACTGTTAGGACTCAGGTTTTTTTATTTAAAGCAAACTATGGGACAGCAATGGGGTCAGCGTTACTGTTTTTATATAAGAGATGAGACAAAAAAAGGGAATAAGAGAAGATATTCGACGCCGTAGCAGTACTGTGTAGCTACGGCGTCAATGATCAATTTTAGCTGAAAATTAATTGGCAAAGGGTAGGGTCCCACCCTGATCATGTACCTGTTCAAATGTACCTACACGAAGCCGTTCTTCAGGGCGCTGGAAATGTTTCTGACGCAACTGATCAACTGCTTGCTGTTTGGCATTTTCACTCAGGCCACTTTTTAGGATGTTATCGCGCTCGCCCAAGTAACGCGTCACACTGGATTTCCAATTCGCACGTTCATCATCAAGTTTTTCCAGACGTTGGGTTGCTTCAGGACCGACCAGATTCAGGCGCATCTGACGGATTTCTTCCGCAGAACCACCCCGGGCTTTAATATCAGCGGTGAGTTTACGCAGATCTTCTAGTTTATTCAGCTGCTCCAGATTTTCTTGCCAATCCTGCGGTAACTGCGCAAACAGTTCTTTTAGCTTCTGGGCTTTTTCTGCTTCGCTCAGCTTTTTATCCGCCATGACTGCCATCCGGTCTAAGGTATATTCATGATAGGTATCTTCAGTGCCAAACAGTCCTTCAATTTCATAATCAGAGAAAAAGCGTTTACGCAGGTTCTGGGTGCTGGTATAGATACTGCGGTAGTAAGCTGGATCTTCTTGATCCAGACCTGCAGGTGGAGTCAGTTCTCCCAAACCTTGACGATACTGGATATAACGATCCCAAAGATCCAGAACTTGTGAGAGTGCAGGATCCTGATAATTTTGTTGAATATAGGCTTTAAAATCTCGCTGGATTTGTTCGAGGGTTTTTTCCCCATATTGGGTAATAAAATATTCAAAACAGTTACGGGTCTGTTCATTGACAATCAGGCGATTGCTGGCATCCATCTGCATCTGGCAATTAATTTCCGTATCCTGCTGGCTTGGACTCAGGAATATGTTATTTACGGGGCCATTGGCCAGTGCTGCTGCCTGCTGAGCACTGCTTTCATTGGTGGATTGCGGGCCTGAGACACGTGCCTGTGCTTCATCCCTGGGCGCAAGCCATAGAATCAGGGTAATCAAGCACAATACGATGAGCGCAATCACGATCCATAGTTTATATTTCTGCATATCCTATGCACCTTTATTTTAATTATCGGATTATTTTAAATTTTGCATTCGGCAGGATAGGAGATATTGCACCTTATATGCTGTAGAAAAGTTGTAAATAATTGGCTGGGGTTTTACCATTGCGCCAATTTATAAAATGTCTGACTTTTTGCCATGAAATCCTCATCTCCTAAAATTCAGCGTCGTCATATCAGCGGTGTATTTCTATTAAATAAGCCTCTAGGCATCAGCTCGAATGCTGCATTGCAAAAAGTACGCTGGTTATATCGTGCGCAAAAAGCTGGACATACTGGTGCACTAGATCCCTTGGCCTCCGGTCTTTTACCGATCTGTCTGGGTGAGGCGACCAAATTTTCGCATTATCTGCTGGATTCAACCAAGCGTTACCAGACCACAGTTTTTCTGGGACATAGCACCACCACAGGTGATGTCGAAGGAGAGATTCTGCTGGAAAAACCAGTCCCTGAACTGAATGAAGAGTTGATTCAGGAGACAATTGCCAAGTTTGTTGGTGAGATCCAGCAAGTGCCACCGATGTATTCGGCTCTGAAAAAAGAAGGTCGTCCGCTGTATGAGTTGGCACGTAAGGGTATTGAAATCGAACGTGAAGTACGTCCAATTACCATTTATGCAATTGAGCTTTTATCTTTTACTGAAAATAGCATTACGCTGGATGTAACTTGTTCCAAAGGCACTTATATCCGGGTACTCGGCGAAGATATTGCCAAAGCTCTCGGTACCTATGGTCATCTGACTTATCTGCACCGGATTCAAACCGGTCATTTTGATATTATCCCAAGCTATACCATTGAATATCTGGAAAGCTTGACTGAGGCAGAACGTGAAGCACTATTACTGCCAGCTTATGCACCGGTACAGTATTTCCCGCAGATTCAGGCACCGGAAGGCCGTGCAGAATATTTTAGCCGGGGTATGGAAAGTAATATCGACCATCCGGCAGAGCCACAGGTGCTGGTTTTTGATGGCGAGAAATGTTTAGGCCTGGCTGAAATCACGGATAAAAAACGTCTGGTACCTAAACGTGTTCTTAATCTCTAGGCGCGTTGAATAACAATGGACATCGAGATTATCCTCAGTCTGGTGCTTTTTGCCTTTATGGCAGGAGCGATTGACGCTGCCGTCGGTGGTGGCGGTCTGATCCAGATCCCGGCAATTATGAGCAGTCTGCCGCAGCTGCAACCTGCCACAGTATTTGGCACTAACAAGCTAGCCTCTATTTTTGGTACAGGCTCGGCAGCCTTTTCCTATCTTAGACAGGTCAAGCTGCCATGGGTTTTACTTGGTGTAATTGCGCTGTGCAGCTTTATTAGCTCATTTATTGGAGCAGCCAGTGTCACCTTGATTCCGGTGGATATTCTCAAGCCTTTTGTGCTGATCATGCTGATCGTGATTGCGTTTTATACCTTCATGAAAAAGCAATTCGGACGGGTACATGTCGAGCAAAAGCTGAATAAAAAGATGCTGATACTGGCAGCATTAGGTAGCCTGGCTATCGGTTTCTATGACGGAATTTTTGGCCCAGGCACGGGCAGTTTCTTTATCTTTTTCTTTATCCGTTATCTGAGCGTGGATTTCTTGCATGCCTCAGCTTTATCGAAAATTGCCAATTTCACTACTAATCTCGCGGCACTGAGTTTCTTTATTCCTACAGGTCATGTGCTATTTCTGGTGGGTGCCATGATGGCAGCTGCGAATATTTGCGGTTCGCTATTAGGAGTTAAACTGGCCTTTAAATATGGCAGCGGTTTTATCCGGATTCTGTTTCTGATCCTGGTCAGTTTGCTGATTTGCCGTATGGCTTATCAGATGTTTTTAGCCTAAAAATAGATGTAAACTATTCTCAATATTAAAGTTTTTTATACAAATTCGCCTTATAAATATTCCTGACCATTTGCCGGTTTCACTCTATGCTGGAGCAAAGGCATGACAAAAACAGGAGAAAAATTACATGACCACCATTTTTGAAGCATTAAGGGAAAGTCATGAAATCCAGCGTGATCTGGCAGAAAAATTACTGCAAACTTCGGGGGATTCGCCAGAACGTCGTGAGTTGTTCAAGCAGCTGAAGAATGAACTGTTTGCGCATGAAACCGCAGAAGACCGTTACTTTTATATTCCCTTGATGATGACAGATCCCGGCCTGAACATTACCCGTCACGCCTTGGCAGAACATCATGAAATGGATGAAATGATTGAGGAACTGACTGAAACTGAATTTAGTAGCCCAAGCTGGATTGCAATTGCCAAGAAACTGTCAGATAAGGTACATCATCATTTGAAAGAAGAAGAGCATGCTTTCTTCCAGCAGGCCGGAAAAATTCTGGGAGATGAACAAAAACAGGCTTTAGCGGATCAGTACAAAACTGAATATCAGCGTTATAAAGAAATGAAAAAAGACATGCTGGTTAAAAGCTAATATTTAAATTTATTTAAATTCAAATTTTCATGACAAAAAAAGATGGCCAGAGTGCCATCTTTTTTTATTTATTCAGCTTTCTATTTTCCGGGTTTTATATTGCTGTCGTGCTTCCCGCATGGTCACGCCAACTGAAGCCAGCATAATACAAACCAGTGCGACGGTTTGAAGTAGCGTAATTTTTTCACCCAGCAAAATAAAACCTACCAGTGCCGCCAGAGCTGGAGACAGACTGGAAAGCGTACCATAACTGGTTTTATTCAAGTGCTGAAGCGCTTTTAAATCCAGCGCATAAGGAATGGCTGTTGCCAGCACTGCGATGGTAATGGCCTTGCCCCAATATTGAGTATCAATCAAAGCAGAGGCGTTGTTATATAGTCCGATTGGTAGCAAACACAAGGCTGAAATACTGATGGCAATCGTCAGTGCATGCATGCCGATATTTTGCTGCACCACGCGTTGCCCAAAATAGATATACAGCGCCCAGCAGAGGCCGGCACCTAAGGCACAGGCTGCACCAAACAGGTCAAAGTTACTGCTATTGGCTTCCCCCCATGGCACCATCAGCACAATACCTAAAATTGCCAGTAATACCCAGACATAGTCCTTACGGTTCTGAATCGAAATTAAGGCCAAGCCTAGCGGGCCAATAAATTCCAGTCCGACCGCAATTCCTTGCGGGAGTTTACCCAGCGACATGTAGAACAGGATATTCATCACGCCTAGAGAAGCACTATAGCAGAGCAGATCCCGCCATTTCAGGAATTGTAAACGTCGGATAACTTTCCAGGAACGGAACATGATACAGACAATAATGGCGGCAAAGCAGAGTCTTAAAATAGTGACAGTGATCGGGTCAAGCACCAGGAAAAGTTGCTTGGCGAAGGATGCACTGATCTGGTATGAAGTCATGGAGAGAACCATGTACAATACAGCAAGAAGTTGGACGTTTGGCATGGGAGAAACTACTTATACCAGAAGGGTATAATCGAGATACAGAAGAAAGCGGAAGTATATCAAACTGGTTAATTTTTGATGAGTAGGGCAGAAGAATATTTTGTGAATACGAAGCAGATTTTGGATCAGTGGATTTAAATTTTTGATTTTATCCCCCACCGAAAAAATTAAATTCAACGTTAATTGTTGATGAGATTGTAGTTATAAATTAATCAATTTTTAATTTGATCTTAATTTTATATTTATTAAAATGGCTTAGACCTCATGATTTGGGTCAACTTTAAAATAACAATGAAAAATAAAACGATCAAAAAATAATAAGGTAGATAATAATGAAATTAAGATTACTCTCTTGTGCTGTCTTGAGCCTTATGCTGACTGCATGTGGTGGCTCTGATTCTGATAATAACGAGCCAGTCGCAGGCCAACCAACCCCAACCAATCCTGGAACCCCGGATAATGGTGATGGAACATCAGATACGATTTCTGAATTCTATACCTATCAGTTCAACCTGCCGAATATTGATGCTTCAGATATGGAGTCGGAAAAGCTTCTATTGGCCAGTCATAAAAATAAAATCACTGACGGCATCTTGTATGCAGATGATAACCGGACTGTTGATACTGAATATGATCTTGATGAAGATATGACCTTCCCAATTTATGTCACAGAAAAAGGCGTATTCCCTGCAGATCGTGCCCGTACAGCATTAGGTTATAAACTGGAAAAAGTACTGGAAAATACTTCTGAACAATTTACCAGTCGTCCCGTCACTATTCCGGAAAATAACATCAGCAATCATCGACACCTGGAGTGGTACGACCTGTCAGGTAAAGCCTTAACTGAACGTACCAATATTGCTGTCGTGAAGATGTATGACGATACCGAGACCAGAGTTTTCTTTAATACTGATACCACGGATGCTGAACGTAAATATTACAATCAATTTGCTACCAATTTTGTCGGTTTACAGAAGGCGCGTACTTTCCCGAACGGATCTAAATGTTTCCGTATTCTGGCGGAACATCCTGAGGAAGAATTTATTGAATTTGATCCGGATATCAAAACTGGCTATCGTACACTGGCTGAATGGCAGACAGGCGAGTCTGTTCAAGAGATGGCGAAAACCATTTTAGATGGCACGATGGCTAACCTGAAATTTAAAAAAGCCGAATATAAAGACGATGCGCAGCAATATTATAAATACTTTGGGGCGATCGAATATCAGGGTGAAATTTATTCCAGTACTTTCTCGGAACATGGAGAGCATATTGATCATGCCGATTATATTGCTCAAGCAAGAAAAGCTGCCTTGGACAATTTAAGGGAAGAGGGTGCAACTCCTCTAATGCTCAAATGGACAGATTACCTGTATGACCATCTTGCTTCGGCATGTGATGGCTATAATGTGACAGCAGCTACAACATTAAATACAGCTATTAAGGATGCAACGCCACGCTAAAATTAAATAGGTCATTTAAAAAAGGCGCTTGAGCGCCTTTTTTATTTAGTGCTTTCTTCTTTGTGTCATCACCGTACAGCCAATCGACGCACTGATAATGGTGGCCAGTGCCAGCCATTGTGTCCACAATAAAGTTTCGCCTAAGAATACAAAACCGGAGAGTGCTGCAACCGCAGGTTCCAGGCTCATTAGAGTGCCAAAACTCAATGCGGTTAAATTACGCAGTGCAATCATTTCCAAAGTAAAGGGTAAGGCACTGGCAAGTGCAGCCAAAATAACAAAATACATGAGGCTGCTTGGCTCAAACACATGAGCAGGCATTCCCGCAAATAGGGCAATCGGCATCAGCACCAGCATGCCGACGAACATGCCCAGACACACGGTATGATTCCCTGATACACCCGAAGGTTTTTGTCCGGCCACGATATACAGTGCCCAGCAGGAACCTGCACCTAAGGCAAACAGGATGCCCATCGGGTCAAGCGGTTGTGCAGCCTGATCAAAGGGAAACAACAGAACCAGCCCCAGAATGGCCAATCCTACCCAGATAAAATCAAATTTCTGCCGGGCATAAAACAGGGCAACACTTAAAGGGCCAATAAATTCAAAAGAGACTGCGATTCCAATCGGCAATCGATCAATTGCCAGATAAAACAGCATATTCATGCCAGCTAATGCCAAGCCATAGCTGATAATGGCTGGCCATCTGACCTGGCGGAAATTGATCTGCCAGACTTTAAAAATGAGCGCCAGAATCAATGCACCCAATAGCAGGCGCATGGCAGAAACGGTCAGGATCGGGAACTGGCCAAACAGATATTTGGCAAAGGAGCCGCTGCTCTGCATGCTAATCATCGCGATCAGCAGAATCAGCGGCGCTTGCACCATAGGTGCAATTTTAAGATTTGGCATGACTAAATTTGTTTCGATTTCTCGAAGAGCGGAAGAGCAGCATCAGCTGAGTAAGGCTTAAAAATAAAAACCTTTAAGCAATAAAAAAACCACAGCCCGAAGACTGTGGCTTTTTAAAAACCTGAATTAGAACAATACGCGAACGCGGATTGTACCTTCAAGGTTGTGTAGAGTATCGAGTGCTTCTTGAGATGCAGTTGCGTCTACATCCATCACCAGGTAACCCACATCGCCTTTGGTCATTAAAGTCTGACCAGAGATGTTGATGCCATGTTCAGCAAACAGGTTGTTGATCTTAGACAGCACACCCGGAATGTTTTTGTGGATGTGAAGCAGACGGTGTTTGCCTTCAGTTAATGGAAGCGCGATTTCTGGGAAGTTCACTGCAGAAAGCGTCATACCTTTATCTGAATAAGCTACAAATTTCTCAGCAACTTCCAGACCGATGTTCGCCTGAGCTTCCATGGTAGAACCGCCCACGTGTGGAGTCAGGATTACATTTGGAATGTTACGTAGTGGAGAAACAAATTCTTCGCCATTTGCTTTAGGCTCTTTCGGGAATACGTCAACCGCAGCACCCGCAAGGTGGCCAGATTTCAACGCTTCAGCCAGATCTTCGATCACAACACATGTACCACGTGCCGCATTGATGAAGATTGAGCCTTCTTTCATTTGCGCGAATTGTTCTTTGGTCATGAAGTTACGTGTAGACGGAACATCAGGAACGTGAATAGAAACAACATCAGCATTTGCAAGAAGTTCGCCCATTGTGCCGACCTGACGTGCATTACCCAGTGGTAATTTAGTCACTGTGTCGAAATAGATCACTTTCATACCCAGGCTTTCAGCAAGGACAGAAAGTTGTGAACCAATTGAACCGTAACCAACGATACCTAAAGTCTTACCACGAGTTTCGAACGAACCTACAGCAGATTTGTTCCAGCCGCCTGCATGTGTATCTGTAGATTTTTCAGGTACACGGCGAAGCAGAAGAATCGCTTCAGCAAGTACAAGTTCAGCAACCGAACGTGTATTTGAATACGGTGCGTTGAATACCGGAATACCGCGACGCATTGCTGCATCCAGGTTCACCTGGTTAGTACCGATACAGAAACAACCTACCGCGATCAGTTTGTTCGCAGCTTCAAACACTTCTTCAGTGAGCTGAGTACGGGAACGGATACCAATGAAGTGTGCATCTTTAATCGCTTCTTTCAGTGCTTCACCCTCAAGCGCTGTTTTGCGATAGTCGATATTGGTATATCCAGCTGCATTCAATGTGTCGATTGCGTTCTGGTGAACGCCTTCTAACAATAGAAAACGGATTTTATCTTTAGGTAGAGATAGATGTTGGCTCATTACGGCTCCGCTACAAAGGCCAAATTTAGTCGCCGTATAATAGCACAGGAATGGGGCGGTTATACATTTCCTTGATGACTACAATATCAGCTATTTTTGCAAGTGATAGTAGTGAAAATGATAGAACTGGTTGAATTAAACTATCATTTTCAAAGGTATATTGTCAAAATTGTCATTTTTTAAGGGAAAGCCCTAAAAATAGCTTATAATATTGCGCCATGCTGTTTAAGCTGCCAGTTTTGGTGCTTTAATCATCATGTTTCGCCTGCTTTGTATACAGGTTTTAATGCCTGAAAAATATACAAATAAACTGGCGAGGTCTCTCTTGTTTAATTCATGCTAGGTCTGCAAACGATGAATGCTCCAGTCGCTTTAACCCCAGAGTTATTGACCCAATTGACTGCAATTGTGGGTGAAAACCGTATTAAAACTGATGCGGACAGCCTCCAGAATTGGGGTCGTGATCATACCAAACACTTTGATCCAAACCCATCGGTCATCGTTTTCCCATCTTCGACTGAACAGGTTCAAGCAATTGTGAAGCTTGCCAATCAGTTCAATGTTGCAGTGACTCCATCAGGTGGTCGTACTGGTCTTTCTGCAGGTGCTGTCGCTGCGAATGGCGAGATTGTGGTAAGCATGGACAAGATGAACCAGATTCTGGAATTCTTCCCGGCAGACCGTATGGTGCGCGTACAGGCAGGTGTGGTGACTGAACAGCTGCAAAACTATGCTGAAGAGCAGGGCATGTACTATCCGGTTGATTTTGCCTCTTCTGGTTCAAGCCAGATCGGCGGGAACATCGGCACCAATGCCGGCGGGATTAAAGTGATCAAATACGGCATGACCCGTAACTGGGTGCTTGGCCTGACTGTGGTGACTGGTAAAGGTGATGTACTGCGTCTAAACAAAGGCATGATTAAGAACGCAACGGGTTATGCACTACAACACCTGTTCATCGGTGGTGAAGGTACTTTAGGTTTAGTCACTGAAGCAGAAATCAAGCTGGAACGTCAGCCACAAGACCTGCAAGTGCTGGTACTGGGTGTACCTGATTTTGATGCGATCATGCCAGTATTACATGCCTTCCAGGCAAAAATCGACCTGACTGCATTTGAGTTCTTCGGTGAGCTGGCGATGCAAAAAGTATTGGCCAATGGTCACGTACAGCGTCCATTTGAAACTGAATGTCCCTTCTATGTATTGCTTGAGTTTGAAGCGCCGTTTGAGCCGATTATGGACAAGGCGATGGAAATCTTCGAGCACTGTATGGAACAGGGTTGGGTGCTGGATGGCGTGATGAGCCAAAGTCTTGAGCAAGTACACAGCTTATGGCGTCTGCGTGAAGACATTTCTGAGTCGATTGCTCCATTTATTCCATACAAAAATGACATCTCTGTACTGATCACTCACGTACCGGCATTCATTAAAGAAATCGATGCGATCGTGAATGAAAACTACCCAGATTTCGAAATCTGCTGGTTCGGTCATATCGGTGACGGTAACCTGCACTTGAATATCCTGAAACCGGCTGACCTGACCAAAGATGAATTCTTTGCGAAATGCCAAGTCGTGAACAAGTACGTATTTGATACTGTGAAAAAATATGACGGTTCAATTTCTGCGGAACATGGTGTGGGTATGACCAAGAAACCTTATCTTGAATACACCCGTTCAGCTGAAGAAATCGAATACATGAAAGCCTTGAAAAAAGTGTTCGATCCAAATGGCATCATGAACCCAGGCAAACTATTCGATCTTTAATCAGAATAGATTTACAAAAGCGCATCGAAAGGTGCGCTTTTTTTATTGCTCTGTAACTGGACTTACAGAGTCTAAATAGCGTTAAGCTGAAAAGCCCGGCATGATAATTTCTGCATAATAAAGATAATCTGGGTTAAACAATATGTTACGGTTATTGGCGGTTACAATTTTAGGTCTGGGTGTGATGACATCAGGTTGTACAACTACCCAGAAAGTGATTGCAAAAGTGCAGTCTTCTTCAGATACACCTTTGGATCAGGTGCTTAAAATGAGGCCTGACCTGCGTGAAGAACTGGCAACAGTCGAGATTCGTCAGTTCTTTAATCGTGTTGAGTCACCGACAGTTGGACAGGTGAAAGTAACTGAAACAGGTCTGATGGATGATTCGGTGAGATCGATTCAGACCATTTATCATTTTAGGAAAGAAGATAAAAACTGGAAAATGCACAATACGGAAAAGCTCTATCAGTGTGTACGAGGTTCAAATACCAAAACTTTCCAGAAAGCAGCATGTCCATAATAATGTTTGATCTTTAAACAAAACTTCGTTAAAAGCGTATCTTCAGGATGCGCTTTTTTGCTTTTTGGGGCGATATGAAAAACGATATTAATATAGAAACTGTGCTTAGTAATATAAGTTATGAACTACAAAAATTATTTGATTCTGCCCCATACAATACTTTTGATTACTTAGATTTAGTACAGCTTCTTATTCTCTATAGATTTGAGGAGTTTTCTAAACGGCTAGAACAGCATACCGATTTATTAGAGTCTTTACTAACTAGATTAAAATACGCGAATCCTCATTTCAATTTAGATGAAGTCTTTGAAGCAGAAAGAACTGCAAGAAAAGTATTAGGGGTATTTGATAGCCAGTATAAATTCGCTGATACTGATGAATTAGATTTCCCTTTAAATATAGATAAAGATAATTTAGAAAGAAGCTATAGAAAAATAAACAGACAACTATTTGATATACATAAAGAACAATTAAGAATTTCTTTTAATAATGAAGATGTTTTGAAATTACAGAGTGAAGCTAATCAATTAGTTGAAGAGTTAAGAGTAAAGAAGTATTTATTAAATCAGGATATAGACGATAAAAATAATAGCTTAATTAAAAAATTATATGATGAAATTCATGAGGAAGAAGTTTCGATAGCAAACAAATATAGAAATTGGGCTTTAGGTATTTTTGCAATTATTGGAACAATATTGATATTGGGTTTTCTTAACATCTCTATCCAAAATTGGAATCATTTAAGAGATAGTACCTATATTCATATTCCACTTGGTTGGGAAAGTCTAATCAAAACATTGATGCTTTTTAGCTTAACTACACCTGCTTGGTACTTAGCTCGTGAATCTTCTAAACATCGTAAAGTGGCATATAAAGCCAGAATGTTGGGAACTGAACTCGCTTCTTTCCCACTTTATGCCCGTGAATTTAAAGATGAGGATCGTTTAGAACTTCGGAAACATTTAGCAGATCGTTTCTTTGGACAGGAACTTTATAACGATTCGAAAGCTGATTCAAATTCTGATAATTCGTTGGAACAAGTCAAATTACTGACAGAGGCAAATAAAGTTTTAGCTGAATCTTTTAAAATGAAGAAATCGGTTGAGAACAGTTAAAGTTCAAAATACTTTAAATCCGATCTCTGCTAAAATTATTCTTCTCTATTTTAGATAAAGTTCGGTCTGCTATTAATGGGCAGACTGGCAATAACAACTCCCATGCAAAACGCCCAAACCCACAAACTGACCCGTGCCACACTGATGTTTCCTCTGGCACTGGTGCTGTTTGAATTCTCCGTCTATATCTGTAATGACCTGATCCAGCCGGCCATGTTGGCCATTACCCGTGATTTTGGCGTAAGCAGTTCCTGGGCACCATCTTCTATGTCCTTTTTCCTGTTAGGTGGGGCATTTGTTGCCGCAATTTTAGGACCCTTATCAGACCGATTAGGCCGTAAAAAAGTCCTGCTCGGTGGCGTAGCTTTTTTTGTAATCTGCTGTCTGGCGATTTTACTCACACCGAATATTCAAAGCTTTCTGTTCCTGCGCTTTTTACAAGGTTTTGGCTTGTCCTTTATTGCTGCTGTGGGTTATGCCGCGATTCAGGAAAGTTTTGAAGAACGCGATGCCATTAAAGTCATGGCACTTATGGCCAATGTCTCCTTGCTGGCACCACTTTTAGGGCCAGTAGTCGGTGCCTTTATGATTGACCATGTCTCATGGCACTGGGGTTTTATCGGCATTGCCTGTCTGGCATTTCTGAGCTGGTTTGGACTAAAAGCGAAGATGCCGAATCCGAATATCAGTATTCCCAAACAGCCACTCAGCTATATTATCGATGACTTTAAACAGGTCCTGAAAAATAAGCGTTTTGTGATTATGACCATGGCATTGCCACTGGTGAGCTTGCCATTGATGTTATGGATTGCCTTATCTCCCGTGATTCTGGTTGAAGAACTAGGCTTGAGCAGCATGCAATATGGCCTGGCTCAGTTTCCGGTATTGGGTGGCCTGATTCTGGGCAATATCATTCTGCTAAAAATTATCGACAAGATGCCGCTCGGTAAAACAGTGATGCTGGGTGTGCCATTGATGTTGTTTGGAACCATTTTGCTTTTAGTGGGAATGCTGATTTCGGATTATTTTCTGCATTGCCTGATTATCGGTACGACTTGTATCAGTCTGGGAGAGGGGATCAGCTTTTCGGTATTGTACCGTTTTGCCCTAATGTCTTCTGAAGTGTCTAAAGGCACGGTTGCGGCAACAGTATCCATCTTGATGATGCTGAGTTTCTTTATCGTGATTGAAGTGGTCAGAATTGCTTATGAAGCTTTTGATCTTTGGGCTTATTGCGGTGCCTCGTTTATTTTAATTGCGCTGTGGTTTAGCTTGCCACGTATGCAGCTGAAACAGGTGATGTTGGAAAGAAAAGGGCGAGGGGAGTTTTAAAAGAATTCCTTTCTCTTAAATATTTAATCGAATGAAGCTATTTACTTTATTTGCCTCAAATAAAAGTATTGAATGTTCTCTCTCCCTATGGGAGAGAGAGGGAAATATTAATAAAATAACCTTACCTTTGCGCAGCAGTGCTACTTGTATCTTGATTGATATAGTGATTAGAATCCAAAAGTTAAGCTTCAGCCGGCTGCTCCAACTTCTTTAATTTCATATCAAAGATAAATGGTCCAAACGGCAGAATCGACGCGATCAAGCCCAGAATAAACATACTCAGAGACCATTTCTGTTTTTCGCAGACCGCAAATAACACCACAAGAAAAAGCACGAAAAGAACGCCGTGACCCATGCCGATATATTTTACCAGAATCGGGTTATCCATCATGTACTTGACCGGCATGGCAATAAATAACAGCAGCAGAAATGAAATACCTTCAAGCAATCCAACCAGACGCAAAGTTTTAATATTCACGCGCGCTCACTCTTCTATGTTCTATTCAATCAGGCTTGAGTGTACCCAATCTACCAATTTAAGCAAAATGAAATTTATAGGATAAAATTAATTATTTTAAATACTTATATCCTAGTGCTCCGCTTGGTTATTTGATTTCAACAGCTAGTAATTGCTGTCTTAGAGACAATAATTCAGGCAAGGTTTCCAGTAACAGACTGATCTGTTTAAGCACCAGCAGCAGGTGGGTAGAAATATGTTCCTGCTGACTCAGTTGCCGGATTTCTGCCAATTGGCCTTGAATGTCCTGCTGCGGTACATTTTCAGGATTTGATAGGGCAGAGGTTAAAGTCTGCTGGCAGGCAGAGAGCAGTTGCAGAATTTGCGGATCAGATACCTGTTCACGATGGCTACCCAATGCGGAAATATAACTGAGCTGACTGTGACTATAAACTAGATAACGAAAGGCATTGCGAATCAGCACCGGATCTGGATTTGGTTCGGTACTCAGACTGGAAATCATATTGGAAAGGTCAATCTGGGCATTGTGGGCCAAACGACGTGCTGTCCGATAAGCAATGCTGTTATTTTTGCCATGCTGATATTGCTCCAGAATAGCCAGTAAATAGTTCAGCGTCGCTTGGGAAGATTTTTTGATGTTGCTGGAAATATTACGGAAATTCCAGTCTGGCCAGATGCAGCTGACCGCCAGCCAGGCGATCAGACAGCCAATCAGGGTATCGATAATTCTCGGCAGAATGACTGCATAGCCAGCGCCTTTCAGATTAAAAATCAGCAGTACCACCAAGGTTGCCATCAATGTGGCCATAGCATATTTCTTGGAGCGCAAATAGAAAAAACCGACACCGAAAATAACTGTGAGCAGCAATTGGCCTTCAATACTCGGCACAAAATACAGGATCGGAATTCCCAGGATGACGCCGAGCAATGTACCTAAAGTCCGCAGTTTTAAACGGCTTTTGGTAGCGAAATAACTGATCTGGCAGACAAACAGACTGGTCAGCAATATCCAGTAGCCATTTTTGGCAAAGGGTAATAGGGAAATGGCATAGCCAACCAGAAAGACCAAAGCGATCCGCACCGCATGGCGAAACAGCGCTGATTGTGGTCTCAAATGGGGTTTTAATTTCAGCCAGAAATCTGCGGGTCCACGCAGGTCATCATCAAACAGGCTGGAATCATCAAAATGCTTTGGATAATCTGGACGGTAAATGACTTGTCCATCCTGCAAATGTTGCAGCTGTTCATACACACTCAGCAGATTGCTCAGAATGAGCTGTAAGTTTTTCACTTCAATATTCTGGGGGTGCTGCGCAATCCAGTCCTGCATGGAAGCTTCTAATGCTTTGAGTGCCAGTTGATGCTGTTCAGGAAGCTGATAAGTTTCATTACGCAATACGCAAGCAGCCAACTGCTGGCAGGCAAGCGCCTGCAAGTGAATATTTTTCTGAATCCGAAAGATCAGATCGGTACGGCTAAAATGCTGATGAATCTGCTCATAATGCAGATAGTTGGCAGTCGCCTGTTCATGGATATCCTGGGTCAGAAAATAAAGATTCAGCCAGTAAATAGTTTTATGATTTGGGCGCGAGGCTTTGAGTCGGGTCAGTAAAGAATCTTTGGTGCGGTTAAAGCTTTCAATGACTTGGGTATTTTTTAATGAAAGTTCATAAAGCAGCGGTTCGACATTATTCTGATTATCGGGATCAAATAATTTGGCTTTGGTCGATAGCAGTTCGGCCATCTGTTGTAGGTTGATGGACAGATTTTCCTGAACCTGTAAAGTTGGACGAATCAGATAAAATAGGATAGAAGTCAGGCCATACCACAGTACACCAACTACAAAATACAGCGGCTGTTCGTACCAGTGCGCATATTCTCCCAAGCCAAACATGGTGTAAATGGACAGCAATACAGTGCCAAATGAAATGGTGGCATAACGCTGTCCCAAAGCCCCCATTAAGATAAATACGGCACTAGAAAGTGATAGCCAGAGTGCAAACCAGACTTTATAGGAGTGCAGAAATTCCAGCATGCTACTGACTGCAAAAAACAGCAGCATGACCAGCCCCAGATTGCGCAGCCTTAAACTTAAACGGTCATCAAAATCGGTCAGGGCAGTAGCAATTGCCCCTAAAGTAACCGGAACAATCAAAGTCTCATAGCCGAGAAGTTTTAGACCAAAAGTCGTTCCTGAAAGCACAATAAACATCTGCAAACAGTAAGTCATCAAGGCACTGGACTGAAAAGGCAACAGGGCTTTTTTAAGTATGTGCTGAAGAGGATGCAATATGGAATCTGAGCTATTCACAAGAATATGATCCGTGGTATTTGACTGCCGGTTTTGAATGCAATTTAAGCGCCAATTTCAAAAGAAATATCTACTAAAAAACGGGCAAGAAGCCCGTTTTTGAATGCTAATAATCTGTAATAAATCAGATTACGCCACATGCAATACGTTCACCGCCACCGCCTAATGGCTGCGGTTCATCTGAATAGTTATCACCGCCTGCATGGACCATGATGGCACGACCCTGAACATCTGCCAGTTTCAGGCGTGGCGCAAGCAGAGTCACACGTGCTGTACCATCAGTGTTTACTTTAAGGGCTGGTAAGTCACCCAGATGACCCGTCATGGGTGTGCCATGATGAGGTGCCTGATTCGGGTTGTAGTGACTGCCGGCAGCAAGTGCAGCACCTGGTTTGCCATCTTTTTCACCCGGTGCACATGAACCATTTTCATGAATATGGAAGCCACGCTCACCCGCAGGAAGCTGTTTCAGGTTAGTACGAATCACCAGGCCCGCAGGGCTGTCACTCAATAATACGGTACCAATCGATTCACCGACGCCCTGTGCAGAGACAGCATTCAGGGTCACGGTTTTAACATTTTCAGTCGAAGTGGAGGTTGAAGCGCAACCGGTAAAAAGTGTGGCACTGACTGCGCACAAAGCTGTAAGTTTAAACAATGAAGACATAATTATCACACCTTGATCTTTATTCTGTTTTTCGGAATCTATTGAAACAGAGCAAGACCAAAAGCACTATAGAAAATCAGTACTTAAATGTTTTAATTTGTTTAAGCCAGTTAGTCTTGTGATTTCGGTGTCTTGTTGCGGCGCAGACGGAATTTTTTCTTCGGTTCAACCTCATGCGCCATAGTGGCTTTAGGCATCATCAAAAGTTCATTCAAGTTGCTTTCATGCAGCCATTCACGCCAGATGGCCAGTAGTACGGCCAGAATCACCGGTCCAATAAAGACACCGACCAGACCGAAACTGGCAATGCCACCTAAGACACCAAACATGATCAGCAGGAATGGAATTTGTGTTGCACCTGAAATGACCAGTGGACGAATCACATTATCTGCCGTACTCACAATACAGACACCCCAGATCATGACCCCTACGGCTTCAATGGTTTGACCTTGCGAGAACAGCCATAGCGAAACTGCACCATAAGCAACAGGAGGGCCAAAAGGAATTAAAGCAAAGATAAAGGTGATAATGGTCAGTACCATTGGGTTCGGTACGCCAGCCACAAAGTAGCTGATACCTGCCAGTAAAGACTGGGCAATCGCCGTTAAACCTACGCCATAGACCACCGCACGTGTAGTATCCGAAATTGTAGCCAGATAATGATGAATACGTGGACCGACTACCATTTCAAAGGCTTTACGCACCTGATTCAGAATGGTATGGCCATCACGATAAAAGAAGAATAACGACAGCACGGCAAAACACAGCTTGAAGACATTTTTACTGATTTCATTCAGCACAACTTTACCGTAATTCAGATGACCCTGAATCCAGACTGAAATGGTTTGTGCAATGCTATTTGGATCGGCATTAATCTCATTCAGGGTGCGGGTAATTTCCTTACCTACAAGTGGCAGGCCGCGAATAAAATCTGGAACGCTGAGATGACCTGAGAATACCTGTTTCTGCAATTCAAAATACAGGTTCCGGCCTTCGTGTTGCAGCATAAAAATGGCAAAGATAAAAGGCAAACCAAATACCAGAATCACACCCAGAATCATAATGGTCGCACTCAGTGTCGGCCGATTGCCACTCATTCTTAAGATCGACTGATACAGCGGCCAGGTCATGTACGCAATAATGGCTGCCCAAACTACAGGAATGATGAAATACTTGAGTATGTGAAAACTCAAAAAAATCAGAATGAAAAATAGTCCAAATAATAAGACTTTTTGTAGTGTAGGCGCGTACTGTTGCACTGAATTTAGAAGCTCATTTTTTTAGGTCGTGTCAGGCATATTAACTGAAAAAAAAGCGATCGAAAACGATAGTGCGGGAAGTAGTACGATTATTTTCCTTAGAATAAAAAGAAGAGGCTAAAAATAACAGAACTAGAACCATTGGCTTGGATCGTCAATAATGGCATTCAATAAAGGTTGCCATTGATCCTGTAATTCACGGTACATCTTCTGCTGTTTATCAAAAATAGACAGGCCTTGCATGGCCAGTCGGCTATAGGGTGCACGTTCAGAAATCCAGGTAACCGGTTGCTGATCAATTTTATTAAAGAATTGCTGAATGTCCTGATTACTGGCTGCATTAGGTTTGGTGCGGTTAGCGAGGAGCAGAATTTCAACCTTGCCTTTACGGATACGTTTAATATCCTGCAAATGTTTGAGAAAACGGCGCGTAGAATCAATATCAAAAAAAGAAGGCTGCAGCGGGATAATGATGGCATCCGCTTCACTAATTAGCTGTTCGGCATGATCTTCAGTCAGCGCTCCGGGTGCATCGATAATCAGATATTCCAGATTTTTAGGCGCATCCCCAATCGATTTGGCATTTCGCCAGTCCAGACTCTGAATCGGTGCGGCATCTTTTGGGCGATGTTTCAACCATTGCAAGGTCGATTTCTGGCTGTCCGCATCGGCCAGAGCAACTTTATAACCCTTTTGTGCCAGGGCAGCTGTCAGGCTAATCGCAGTAATGGTTTTACCACAGCCACCTTTCTGATTTGCAATTAAAATAGTTTTCATGACCCGGGATGATTTAATTCTGCTCCCGCCTAGCATATCATTCTTTGCAGGCTTACTGGATGGCAGACCTTTTCAACTTCAGTCGAAGGTAGGCAGCAAAATAAAGCAGATTAGGAAGATTGAATGTCCATTGGAATGGCTATGCTGATTGGTGCCTGTATTGGAGTGGTTTTAACTACCCTGATTCTGGGCCAGACGCGAAATGGTCGAATTAAAGCAGAATATGAACAATATATTGCCGAGCTGGAGCTGGAACATCAGCAAGCTTTAGTCGCTGCACAAAAACGCAGTGTAAATACCAGTCGCGCGGTACTCAAAGGCAAAATGGCCGAGCAGTTGGCACCGATCATGCCAGAGTTTCAATATCTACCTAGTGATGCCAAATTTTTAGGCGATCCGGTGGATTATGTAGTCTTTGATGGTTATACCGATTTTCGTGATGGTGAAGGACTGGCAGAAGATATTGAAGTGGTTTTGATTGATATTAAAAGTGGTGGTGCACGTCTGACCAAAGGCCAGATGGCAATTGCTCAAGCCATTCAGGAAGGGCGGGTACGTTTTGAGACCATCCGGATTGATTTTGAAGACTGAAGGACAGCAAGCTTCAACGCTACACTATGGATAAACTGATTATTGCCGCAGCACTGTTTGCGCTTGGACTATGGATCTGGTCGGAATACTTTCGGGCGATCCCGAATCTGGAGCAGGCCGGGGTACTCAAAAATTTTCAGGTAGAATCGATTGAGCCGCATCAGGCTGAATATCGCGTACTGGCTAAACAGTATTATGGGCCTGAGCGCCGTACCATTCATCCAGCCAGTCCGGTGGTGGGAAGTTTTAATGATCTGGCCTATGTCAGTAATATTGATCTGTTACTGGCAGTACCGGAAGTATCCAGTGCTGTATTTAAACCATTCAAGCTTGAGCAGGACAGGCGTTGTTTTAATATGACCGCTACAGACGCACAAGCCAATCCTGCGAACATTCAACCTCATTTGCTGAACCTGAGTGTGATTGCCGCCAGCGAAGCTGTTGCCAATAAGGTTCGCCGTTTAAAAGCAGATCAGCGGATCTGGCTGCAAGGGGAATGGGTACAGGTCAAATTAGCGACCAGCCAGCAAGAATTTCAGGTTGGAAAAAGCAATCCAAAATCAGCCCAATGCCGCCTGTTTAGAATAACTGATTTAAAAGTGCTGGATTAAAGCGGTTTATGCGCTCTAGCTAACAGCATACGCTGGCCAATCTTTGGAATACCTTCGGCATCGATATAATGAACTTCATCCAGTTCAAACCCAGGGCAGAGTAAAACTTGAAGTGCGACATAAACCACCTAATTAATTTAAAGGGTTTATGGAGTATATAAAATTGTCATACCATCATCTTAACTTTGAAGATCGTACTGCATTAATGCTTGAGTCAA